>JAKLPW010000165.1 GCA_022013675.1 Anaerolineae bacterium
GTTCTCTGGCAGAGTCACCACCTTCACCTCAGGGTAGTCTCTCTCCAGAAGCTCCAGCGAGCCATCGGCAGAGCCGTTGTCCACCACGATAACCCCGAAGTTGGGATAGCTCTGGCGGCGGAGGGAATCGAGGCAGGTAGGGAGGTGGTGGGCGCCGTTCCAGTTGGGGATGATGATGGAGGTTGGAGGTTGGAGGCTCGCCCTGAGCCTGGTCGAAGGGTTGGAAGTTGGAGGTTGGAAGTTGGAAGTTGGTCGCTGGTTACTGATTACTGGCTTCTGATTACTGATCACTGGCATTCAAAATAGGCTTGTAGGGCTTCTTCCCAGGGGCGCAGGGTGATTCCCAAAGCTGTGGCGGCGCAGAAGTTGCGGATCGGCGCGTAGGGGGGAGGGGTAGAAGCGCGGGCGTACTGGTTTGAGGTGATGGGATGAACGAGAACATGCCCCCGCCCTGCAAGCTCCAGGATCTTGATAGCGAAGTCATAGCGGGAACAAACGCCCTGGTTGGTGAAGTGGTAGATGCCATAGTGGTCGGTGCGGATCAGCTTGGCGATGGCCTCCGCCAGGTCTGGGGCGTAGGTGGGGGAGCTGATCTCGTCGGCTACCACCCGCAACTCGTCCCGCTCGTCGGCGAGGTGGATCATCTTGGTCACAAAGTTGTTGCCGCCCTGCGCGTAGAGCCAGGCGGTCCTTACGATGTAGAAGCGATTCAGCAGTGCCTGAGTGATCAATTCGCCAGCCAGCTTGGAGCGGCCATAAGTGTTGATGGGATTGGTGTGGTCGAACTCCAGATACGGCTCACCCTTGGTTCCGTCGAAGACCTCGTTGGTACTGACGTAGACCATAGCCGCGTTGCACATTTGGCAAGCCAGGGCCACGTTCTGGGCGCCCAGGCCGTTGATTCGATAAGCTGCGTCGGGATCGCGCTCGCACCCGTCAACGTTGGTCATGGCCGCGGCGTGGATCACCACCTGGGGAGCGAAATCGGCTATGGCCTGAGCGGTAGCCTGTCTGTCGGTGATGTCGTGCTCCGGTAGGTCCAGGCCCCAAAGCGTCTCCCCTTTCAGTGCTTCCTGCAACGCCCCGCCCAGTTGTCCTTTGTGCCCCGTGATGACGATTCGCATCTCCTTCTCCTCAGTTGCTACTCTGCTTCACCTAGATTATAGCAGCTTTCGGCAACTTGTGCAATCCTTGCCCTGTTCGGGATAACGTGATAGAATACGTTCGCAGGAATTCCAACCCAAACCAGTTATTTGGAGATTACACCATGCACTTCGATATTCTCACCCTTTTCCCCGACATCTTTGAAGGGGTTTTCAACCAGAGCATCGTGAAGCGGGCGGGGAAAGCGGGCCTGGTCTCGATATCTGTCCACAACATCCGCGACTATGCCACCGACAAGCACCGTATGACCGATGACGCCCCGTACGGCGGCGGAGGGGGCATGATCATGAAGCCTGGCCCCATCTTTCGCGCTGTGGAAACGATTCTCGCCCCCCCTGCCCCCCCAAAGCCTGCCCTGAGCAAGGCCGAAGGGTTGGGGGGAATGGGGGGAGGACAGACGCCGGAAGCGCCGGTGATCCTACTCAGTCCACAGGGTCGCTTGTTCACCCAGGCAGTGGCCAGGGAACTCTCCAGGCATTCTCATCTCGTCCTCATCTGTGGACACTACGAGGGGGTGGACGAGCGAGTGCGCCAGTTTTTGGCCACCGACGAGATTTCAATAGGCGACTACGTTTTGACCGGCGGGGAGATTCCGGCTATGGTCATCGTGGATGCGGTGACGCGCTTGGCGCCCGGCGTGCTGGGCGATCCTGGCGCCACTTTCGAGGACTCCCACGCCGAGGGCCTGCTGGAGTATCCTCACTACACCCGCCCCTATGCCTTCCGTGGTTGGTCTGTACCTGATGTGCTCCTCTCCGGCAACCACGCCGAGGTCATACGCTGGCGGCGGCAAGAGGCCCTGCGCCGCACCTTTGAGCGCCGCCCCGACCTTTTGGCTAAGGCCCGATTGTCACAGGCCGACCGGGAGTTCCTGCGGCATCTGGCAGAAGCGGCAACTACAATTTGCCAATAACTGTGATTCATGCTATAATTCCGCATCGTGAATCTAGATAGGAATGGTGAAAACAGTGGTAGATCTTGTACGCTCCGTTGAACAACAGTTTAAGCCCAATCCCGACGTACCCCAGCTCAGGCCGGGGGACACGGTGCGTGTGCATTTTCGCATCGTCGAAGGCGACCGGGAACGAATCCAGATTTTCCAGGGGACGGTAATACGCTCGCGCAAAGGAGGCGTCAACGCCAACTTCACAGTGCGGCGCATTGCCTCTCATGGCGTGGGGGTGGAGAGGACCTTTTTGCTGAGTTCTCCCCGACTGGAGAAGGTTGAAGTCCTGCGCCACGCTCATGTGCGAAGAGCCCAACTCTACTATCTCCGGGACCGCAAAGGCAAAGCGGCCCGCTTGCGAGAGAAGCGCTAAAGGGCGAAACGCGGGGCGTGGACACCAGTCTACGCCCCGTTTCTTTTGAACCAATGTGGCGGGATGACAGTGCAACAGCCGAATCTGCGGGAGGAGATGACGCTCTATGCCGAGGGCTATCGCCATATCGCCGGGCTTGATGAGGCCGGGCGGGGCTCCTGGGCAGGCCCAGTGGTGGCAGGCGCTGTTATCCTACCTGTAGACCGACCTGACTTATTCCAAGCACTGGACGGCGTCCGAGACTCCAAGCAACTCACCCCCCGACAGCGCGAGCGCCTATATGGAATCATCGAGTCTGTAGCCTCGGTTGTGGGAGTGGGAAGTGTGCCCCCGGATAAGATAGATAAGCTAGGCATCGTGCCCGCCACTCGACAAGCCATGGATCTGGCCATCGCCCAATTGAACCATCCCCCCGATTTTCTCCTCATAGATTACCTGA
>JAKLPW010000166.1 GCA_022013675.1 Anaerolineae bacterium
GGCTCAACTACTTTGATGCGGAAGGGTTCGGGGATCATCTTAGGCATCGTTGCCTCCTGTTATGTGGTTGTTATTACTGACTCCACAGATTACACAGATTACACAGATTTAATCCGTGAAATCTGAGAATTTTGTGGTTCCAGAGATGACTTTCCTGACAAGCTTTCTCTTTGATGAACTTAGTGTCTTGGTGTCTTGGTGTCTTTGTGGTTGGATTGGTCTTTTTTCAGTAGAGTCATCTATAGCTCACCGCTGAGGCCGCTGAGGCGATCTGTCATAACTCCGATGTGGATCATTCGCTGGTGTTTTTGTTCGTTCTAGGCTGTTTCATCCGCAAGCAAGAGTACTGTCTGCCGGGGGTAGCTTACGATACGCACGGTGCCCAACAAACCCGAAGGCTGGGCACGGCCCAGCAGATTAGCGGCGGTGTTGGTGACGGCGACCTTCAGCTCGTTGTCCCCTTCGCGGATCAGGTGTCCGATGGGCAAACGATACGGAGGCCAGATGCAGTATCCGGCGCTCTCGCCGTTGAGCCACACCTCGACCGTCTCGCGCACGTCCTCGAACTCCAGCACCAGGTCCTGCCCCATGTAGGTCGAGGGCAGGCGGAAGCGCTGCGTGTAGGTGACACGCCCGCTGTAGTGCGGCAGCCCCATCTCGGCCCAATCTCCCGTCTGCACTTGCCTCTGCGGCGGGATGATATGCCGGCCCTTCACCATGAAGTCGCCCACCAACGCCACCGGCTCCAGGCTGTGGACGCCGGGCATGGTGGTGGGGAACGAGGGCACCCGGCTGCGGATCGTCACCGTGTTGCGTCCGGGGATGATACGGCTGCCCAGGTTCAGGACCCGGTTGGAGCGGTCCCAGACGTCCATGCGACGGGAAGGATCAGCGACGGGGACCCCGTTGATCAACACCTCCAGAGGCTCTCCCAGGTCTTCGTAGACCAGCATCAAACCCGGAGGAATGAAGTCGGCATAGAAAGAAGCCGTGGCCTCATAGCGCGCACCGGACGGAAGGAAGGTTTCCTTGAAGCCTACTCCAGTCTCCTGACCGAGCTCCCGGACCAATCTCAGTATCTCGTGTGGATGGAGTCCCTGGGGATCTATACCCAGATTTGACAAGAGCCGAACAGCTCGCCGGGTTACTTCTTCCATGGGAATAAAGCGAGCCGTACGCATAGCCTTGGCAAGCGGGCTAATACGTCCTGCCAACTTTCTTGCTCCCCGCAAGGTCCCCACGGTCAGCCGGGCGCGCAGGCTGAGGCGCTCCGGCTCTCGCTGGCCCTCTGATCCGACGGACTCAGCCCCCAGTATCTTCACGCGCCAGGGTTCTAGTAGCCACGTGTTGGGACCATCCCACTCCACCTGCCAATCATGGCGGAACCTGAGGGGCGGAAAAGCTAGCTTAACTGTAACGGGGATCTCTTTCTCTCCCATGTACAGAAGAGGGTTCGGCCCTCGCACGCGAATCTCGGCCTGTCCATCCCTAACCTCAAGGACCTCACAGGAGCGAGCCTCATCCAGGTGCAGGGCTTCTTCCTCCGCAGTAAGCACCAGCACGACCCCCTCTCCCGGCGCGAAGGTCAGGGAGATTTGGACGCGGTCGTAGGCGCAGCGGTAGACCGGTACAGGTGAGATTTCGCCCGTCATGGCATCCCAGCGTTCGATTCGGCCCGACGCTGGAAGTCCCAGCGTGGCCCTAGCGCTCTCGCTCCCCAGGTTGACCACGAAGTACACTTCGGCCTCATTCACCCGGCGATGCACGTAGATGAAATCTCGTCGTTGGGGCGAATCTATTGTCAGGTCTGCTTCGGGTCCATCGGCCAACAAGTCGCTCAGAATAGTCTCGGCCAGCTCTTCGGTGAGAGGAGCGGACCAGGCCACGTAGACAGCCCGTCCTCCGCCGGAATGAATGCGTTCGATGCGTTCGGCCAATCGTTCCTTCTTCGGTCCCGGCAGCCGCTCGATCTCGCCCGAGGCCAAACGCCGCGCGCGGGAGCCCCAGATGGCCTCGATCTTGTTCAGAAGATCACGATCTTTGGCAGAGACGTGGGAAGAAGCGGGCAGCCTTCCTAGAGCCAACACCGTTCCCCCGCTCTCGACCATCTCCTGCGCCAGAGATACTATTTCCAGAGGAGCAGCGGTCAGCGGCGGAAGGATGAGCACGGAGAAAGACTCCGCCCCCACGACGAGCTTGCCCTTCTCCACCCGCACGCCGCCCTCCGTAATCGCGGTCTCGAAGACATAGTCGAAGTCGCGCTGCAGCCGCAACAAGGCATTGGTTAGAGCATTGCAACTTTCTGCGATTTCGTGTACTCGGTGTCGCGGCCCCTTCAGGGCGTGTTCGATCCAGAGAGATTGGGTTGGATACAGGAGAGCGATATCGGCCACGTGGGTTCCCTGGCTGAGGAGATAGCTAAGCCTCGCGGTGTAGTCGGTAAAGTCCAGGTAGTAACGCCACCAGGGTTCCTGTACGAAGTGCGACGGCGGATAATCCCGTTTTCGCATACCTTTGAGAGACTGGAAAACCGCATGGGGTTTGATAAAGCTGATTCCCGTTGCCAGAGTCCAGTTTACCATGGTGCGCAATTGCGACAAGGTAATCTCCCACCCCGCGCCACCGGCGATCTCAACCAGCGCCCGCTTTGCTCCGTTCGCGTGCGCCGCACTGCTCACCAGCTTAGGCCCCACATTTGGGGCAGGCACAAACTCCGAGGGAGCAGCCTCATATCCATGCTTGTTGCCCAGCCACCTGATTCCCGGCATGTCCATGCTCCGCAACGGCAAGAATATCTCTCCGTGCATGCCAGGTTCGTGCGCCAGATCGCCCTCTCGGAAAACGCTCCCAGTGAAGCTTAGACCTTGTTCCTGGGCCCAGCGCGCGACAGGCGCATAGAAAGCCTCCCCGTAGAGGTCTCGCGCTACCTCGTGGTAGTCGCAGCGGGTCTTCACGTAGTCTCCGATAGGCCAAACCAACTCGTGCAGGAAGGCCAGCAGGTCGTAGCCCTTGCGCGCCCGGAAA
>JAKLPW010000167.1 GCA_022013675.1 Anaerolineae bacterium
AACAGCTTGGCCAGGAAGGGGCGCCCTATCAACATGTAGGCGAGCGAGAGTGGCAGTACAAGCAGACCAAGCAGAAAAACAATCCAACTGGTGCAGCGCCGCCTGTCAGAGAGGATGCTACTCATGAAATGAATAGCCTTCTTCTTGGCCCGGGCCACGATCCCGGCCACCGTATCAGGAACGAGGCCCGGATGCAGCGCGATCCAATTGGAAGGCATGTCTATCGCCTCCGTACCACGGATTCGATAGCCCTTCAGCGCAAGAATGAGGGCAACAAGCAAGGTAGCCGTCCCCTCGAAGCCCGGCGTGTAGGTCGAGCCGACCCTGGACCCAGCGCGGGTAGCGATGACCACGGCGTGCGTCTTCCAGCCGCGCGGTAGGCGGAGAACAAACCTTAGGATAGCCCGAGGCGCAGTGAAGCCGTGCGTGGGCATCACCAGCCCCATGAGCGCCGTCTCACCCTTGCCGATTTCTTCTGAAGGACGGGCCGACTCGATGGGGCGCACCGTGACATCTATTCCTGTATTACGGACGGCGCCGGCCATCCAGACGGCCACGCGGTAGGAGTTGCCTGTGCCAGTGTAGAAGTAGAAGGTTGCCTCTCGATAGCTCATAGTGGCACTCCCCGCCGAACGGTACTAAAGACAATAGATATACACTCGCTTCAACACAGTCTGACCATGTACTTTCTCTCCGCGAATGTGCACATCGCTCGCTGGATTCGGATCAGTCGCCCCGCCTCCAAGAATCCGCTGTCAGCACTTCCAACGCCTCATAATACCGAACATTGAGATCATCCTCGGATGCTTCGCACGATAGCAGGTCGTATATATGCACGACGAGGACTGATCCAATGGCATGCAGCGCCCCGTGCCGGTCGAGACCCTCCCGCATCAGCTTCAGCAATTTGGCCTTCACGGGGTTTTCATTGCCGAGGGCAATCTGGTTCTCGACAGTGGTGTGAATTACGGCATGCAAAGTTGGATTGGGAAGTACCTCTTCGGTGCTCGGGTGATAGTCCAGCACCAGGGTGGTCCTTTCCATCTCTGGCAGTTCCAGCCATTCGTCCGGATCGGGCGGCTGATACGGATCATAGATCATTGCATCCCTCCTAGACAGTGGGATCACCAAGATGGAGCCACGGGTTATCATCCATCTGCGGCGAGCGCTTCTGGGGAGGCTACTTCAAGCCAAACAACTCTCGGAGGCAATTACTGACTTCTTCCTGCATCTCTGGCGATAGCTGGCCCAGCTCTCGCCGAATCAGAGTTGTCGTCGCGGTCATCAACCGATGCAATTGAAGAGTGGATGAGACGTGTAAGCCTGTCGAGGCAAACTGAGGGTCACTGGAGTCGAGTACGAGGTCGGTCGCCAATGGCTCGGCAGGGACGCGACTGGTGATGAAAGCAGGAGCCACGTGACGATGAGGGCCAATGGGTTCCCGTGAGGCAGACTGCTGGACGGACCTTGCTGCTGGAAAGGTCATCAAAGGGGAAGGGAACAAGAACTACTTTGTACTTCGTCATGGAAAGGCTCCCCGTCAGCTAGCGTGTAGATGTCTTCTTCGGGTTCTCCCAGAAAGGCAAAGGCCGGGTTGTGAGCCGCTGCCTCAAGCCACTCCGCTTCGTTCCATTCGTCGATGAGAGGATACAGAACGAGTATACGCACCCGCACGGGGCCGGAGATCGGCAAGGTGCCGTCGAGCCGAAGCTGCCGGTGCTCGTCAATCGTCCCCGTCATCTCTATGGCTGTCATTGCGTCTTCCATTGCTCACTACATCTCCCGGTCAAGCCTAAGCCGGTTTTCCCTAATCATCTACCAGTATACCCCACTGTTCGCGTATATGCAATTCTGGTCTCCAACGCGCTGCCTGACGACCGCGAACTAAGCCGCTAGTGGGACTATCAACCAGACCAACGGAAACAGATGCGAAGTACCATTGGGCAGTCGGATGGCAGGGTCAAAGGATGGCGACTAGGACTCATATCAGACAGGGACGTGTCCACTCGGCTGAGTTCTTCGGCAGGCTCCCTTCGGCAATGCTAAGAGTAGGCTAGATGTGCTCACGACGAAGCCTTCTGATAGTTACCACGACTGGACTCTCCCCAACAAGCAGATGACAGCCATCAGGGCACATCCAACGCTAGGTTGGGCGGCTTCTGTCCTAAACATGCTCTCCTCTATGCTTTGCCTGCCATTCTCAGCCCAGAGATGGCCAGCCCAGACCGGATAATACCCTTGGCAAGCATGACCAGCGCAACCGCAAGCAACCAGTAGTTCAGGTCAGGTTGGAGGAGAATCATGACAGACCACAGGGGAAAGCCCGCTCCCGCAGGCAGGAAGATCAGAAGGATGAAAGGCAACACAAAGTCCCCCGCAATCGGCAGAATGACGCGCCACAGCAATCCAGGCAAGCCAAGCGGGCGTCGCTCCGCGAGTCGCTTGCGCCACCGAGGAAGCAAAACGATGGACCGGAACATGAACGCTGTCAGTAGCAAGATGACAACGTCCACGATCAGATACAGAGTCCCAAAACTCAGACGCGCGCCAGGTGGTTGACGGCCGAGGAGCAGATTCATCACAGTGGGGGCAATGCGACTGAGCGTTGAGGCTGCCAGCATATTGTTCGCGTTCATGAGAACGACAATGCCCCACCGTGCTTCAGGTGCAATGATCACTGCTGCGTGAAAGTTCGCTGTATCACCCTCATGAGAGAGCGTCGGCACGCCGTCCGTAGATCCTATCACCCAACCCATACCGTAATATTCCTCACCCGCTCCCTTCACAGCGGGCCGGTGCAGTTCGGCTACGCCGCTGGGGGACAAGACAGAGGCATCCCCATAACGCCCATGGTTGAGGTTGGCCATCAGAAAGTGGGTCATGTCCTCTACACTGGAGATGATGTAGCCAGCAGGAATAGCATCGTGGAGGTAAGGCACATCGGCTGGGAATGGAACCCCGAACCACCAGCGGTAACCCGAGGCCATGCCGTTCTGCATCGCCTCGGTCTGCGAAACGAAACTGTTCCGCATCTCCAGAGGCACGAAGATGTGCTGACGAACGTATTCCTCATACGATGCTCCGGAGACGCTCTGCACGATCAGGCCAAGCACCAGATAGTTTGCGTTGGAATACTCAAACGTCGTACCGATGGGGTGAGCGAGTGCAACGTCACTCATCTCGCGCACGCTCTGTTCCAACGTGATGTCACCAGTTCCCGCCAACGACCACAATCCTGCGCTATTCGGGATGCCGCTGGTGTGATTGAGCAAATGTCGCACGGCAATGCGCGCGGAAGCGTCCGGGCCGGCGACGCAGAACCAGGGGATGTATCGCTGCACTGGCGCGTCCAGTTCGATCTTGCCCTCTTCCATCAACTGCATGACAGCCATCGCGGTAAAAGACTTGCTCACCGAGCCAATGATGAAAGGCGTCTGGGGCGTCACGGGCTGCCCGGAGGGGCCGGAGATGCCGAAGCCGCGCAGGTGGACTATCCGGTTATCTTGCACGATGCCAAGCGCCAAGCCCGGTATGCGGACCGCGCGCATCTGCACTTCCACATAGGCGTCAATTGCGTCGAAGTCTGATTCCGTCAAGGCGGCGCTTGCTGGGAACGGACCAGCACTCAGCACCAAGATACACAAAAACACGCCCGAGCAAGCCTTCTGGCGAATCCTGTTGTTCACAGTCCCTCCTTCCCCCTTTCATTCCCCTTCGAATCTCGGCAGCATGATGCCCACTATGCAAAGACCGTCGCAATTGCAGCAACAGGTGTTGAAATACCCGGTCGCCCGGAAGCACTGATTATCATCTGCCCTCGGCGTGAGGTTTTGGCGTGAGCTCAGCCAAACGCTTGGGCCGAAGGCTACGTGGCCGCCTGACCGTTACCACGGTCGGACTCTTCCTAACTGGCAGACGACAGCTTTCAGGACACACCAGCGACCTGTTAGGCCGCGCTGTGCCTCTGCAGGTGTAGTCTTTAGGCATCTTGCAGTCGCCGCTAATTCCTTCTTTTCGTCTGCGTTCATCGGTTCCGACCCTGCTCCTGGTCTTGAATCCCCTTCGCCTTCTTGCCTATATACAGCCCGTAACCAACAAAGGGCAAGAACTTGCGAGCCGCCCTAAGCATATTTCTGTTGATGAAGACGCGGCTGATCCTCACATCAGCGAGGCCTTTGACCATGGCGGAAAGGTATCCTCTCACTCCGTCTACTCTAATGTGGCTGGCGAGTTGCTCCCATAGGTTGAATCTATGAGCGGTGGAAACGACTTCCACAAACCCTCCGCTCTTGAAGATAGATCGCCATTCACGCTCCTGAAATGACTGAATACTCAATGCGCCCGTAAGCAGGGTAATCAATTCCTCAGGAGGAGGCTTCAAGAGAGTCAACTCATTGACGCCAAGGACGCCGCCTGCTCTCAGAACCCGCTGCATTTCCAAGAACACTTGCGCCGCATCACAAAACGCTAGCACTGACTCGACGACGATCGTGTCAAAAGCATTAGCAGAAAAGGGAAGATGATGTGCATCCGCTTGAAGAATAGTCACCTGATGGCTAATACCTTCTTTGAAGACCCTCTTGCGAGCTTCTTCTACACTCCTGGGGCTGATATCAATGGCAACAACACGGGCCTGATACTTCTGCGCCAGGTAACTGGCTGTATAGCCCGTTCCGCAGCCAATATCCAACACAACCTGTCCTGGAGCAATACAACATGACTCAACCAAGCGTTGGGTAGCATAGATGCCCCCGAGGTGCTCCGTGGAGCCGCTCGTTTCCCAAATATCAAAGGGAATGGTTTTGTGTGGTTCGGGCCGCTCTGTGCTTTGCATCTTCAGGTTTCATTCCTTTTCAGAGACTCGGGAACGACCACCCTTGTCTTGCCCCCCCGTTTGAACCGAAAGTCGCACTTCTCATGCCCGTCGGCTAGCGTCATCGTGCGCATCAATCCCCAGCCCAATGCTTCGCTATAGATCTCATCCACGGCGCACACATATGGCGCAAGCTCAGGCGCGCCTTGCTCGCTCAGAAACTTGCAGACTGCGCACTCCGTGTAGTCCACGCCAAAATCGAATTCCTCGCCATCCCCCTCGACAAAGGTAAATACGTAGTCTCCTGGGTACTGGCGCTCTTGTGACTCCGCTGCCCGCTTTCTTAGCCTCCCTAAGTATCTACGAGAGAATGTCGTGTGCCCAAACAAGCGGCGCAGGAATCCGGGATAGGCTCTCAGGAATGCCTTACTCGATTCGTAGACAAGCTCTCCGGCCTCCTCAACTGTTCCGCCTTGGCTTCTCAACACGCTATACATCGCCAGAAACCAGCCAGATGAGATGATGAATCGCGTGAACGGCTGCTTTCCGCCAACGTAGGGCAGTTCTGGAATGAGGGTTTCATACTCATGCCGAACCCCTCCGATCATCGTGTCCGTCAGCTCCTCACCATAGCGGGACACGAATACATCTCTGATGCGACGCACCGCCTGGTCGAATTCCTTGAGAAGCCTCGCTCTCTGAGATGTGTAGAAGTTGTCAGACATCCGATCCTCCTTCTTCGACGTGCAGCCCAACTACGTCTGCACCCAATAGGTCCGGTGCGATCGCGAAGCCGTGCCAGACCGAGAGCTTTCGGCACAAGGCCCCCGCCGCGCCACCTCACGTGTGGAGGTATCTCATCGAGCCTACCGACGTGCGTGCCCTCTCGTCCCCTACCCAAACCGCCCCGTGACGTAGTCCTCCGTGCGCTGATCCTTGGGCCGCGTGAAGATGCTCGCCCCCGTGTCGAACTCGACCAGCTCCCCCATCAGGAAGAAAGCGGCCCAATCGGCCAACCGCGCTCCTTGCTGGATGGAAGAGGGCGAGATCACGATGGTGATCCGCTCCGAGAGCTGGTGCAGCGTCTCTTCTACCTTGCCGGTGGAGATGGGGTCGAGACCCGAGGTGGGCTCGTCCAGCAGAATGACCTCGGGGTCCAGGGCCAGAGTACGGGCGATACAGAGCCGCTGCTGCTGGCCACCGGATAGCTCCGCGGCGGGCTCGTTCAGGCGATCCTTCACCTCGTCCCAGAGCGCCGCGTGCTTCAGCGCTCGCTCTGTTATCTCCTCCAGGCGACCCCGATCGCGTTCGCCGGCCATGCGGGGGCCGTAGGTCACGTTCTCGCGCATGGTGCCCGGCAGGGGGATGGGCAGAGCGAACACCGTCCCTACGCGCCTGCGGAGGGCCACGAC
>JAKLPW010000168.1 GCA_022013675.1 Anaerolineae bacterium
CGGAACAGGTATGCCTGATCTGGTACGGGTTCATATCAAGAACATCCGCGAGAAGATAGAACCCAATCCGCGCGAGCCTCGGTATTTGAAGAATATCTTGCGCCGAGGCTACACTATCAGTCCAGACAGTCTCTAATGCCGATTTTACGTTTCATTTATGTCGTCTTTACGGTCGTTGGCAACTGCCTTGATATAATGAGCATGAGTTCTTCAACGCTTTTCTGTCCGTAGGTATACGAAGGAAGACAAATGGCGGCTTCCCCGATGGGATATCAGTCAGGCAGCGGTGATGGTCTCCTGTCAAGCAAGTGAGCGAGCTTCTGGAGGAGGAGGATGGGAGACGTAGAAACGTCGGTCGCCAAGGCGAGAATCCTCGTGGCCGACGATGAGGAAGATGTGCGTGAGTTGTGTCTGCGCACGTTGAGAAACAGAGGCTATCAGGTAAGCGGTGTGGCCAACGGACTTGCTGCGATTGAGGCTGTGCGGCGAGAACCTTTTGATCTCTTTCTTACCGATATCAATATGCCCGGCATGACGGGATTGGAAGCATGCCGGTGTATTCGTGAGCTATCCCCTGAAACTACCTCGGTTGTCATAACGGGTTTTGGGACCACAGAGCTGGCAATTGAGGCCCTGAAGGCGGGGGTTGGCGAGTTCATCATCAAACCGTTTACACCGGAGCAGCTTCGTACAGCGATCGAGAGAGCTCTAGAGCGCAGGCAACTGGAGCTAGAGAATGCCAGACTTCGAGCTCTCATCCCTCTCTTTGAGTTGAGTAAGGCATTCATGACTACCGTTGATCTCAATGCTCTGTTGAAGAGGGTTGTGCGCACTGCGGTGGAGGAGACGAATGCTGATCGCTGCTCCTTGATGCTACTGGATGAGAAACGGGGAGAGCTGAGAATCGAAGCAGCGGAAGGGTTGCCTGCCGAAGTCGTGACTACTGCCCGTCAGAGGATTGGTGAGGGTATCTCAGGATGGGTGGCGGAGCATGGCGAAGCGCAAATCATTCAGGGGGATCCGGGCGACGACCCGCGTTTCAGGGATGCTCCTTCCTGGGAAAGTGTGGAGACAGCGATATGCCTCCCGCTGAAGGTTAAGGACCGGGTCATCGGAGTGCTCAATGTTGCCAAAGGGCCAGAGGCCGAGTCCTTCAGACAAAGCGAAGTGGAGTTGCTGTCAGTGTTGGGCAGTCAGGCCGCTATTGCTATCGATAACGCTCGCCTGTTCCGAGAGATTCAGGAAGCATACCGACAGGTTTCGGAACTCGATCACATGAAGAGTGAGTTCATAAGTATTGCTGCCCACGAACTGCGAACCCCTCTTGCTGTCGTTCTGGCCTACGTTACCCTTCTGGAAGATGAGATCAGTGAGCCTCTGAAGGAGCATCTGGAAGTAGTAGTCGATGCTGCTATGCAGCTAAAATCTATCATTGACGATATGCTGAGTCTGAGCCATATTGAGGCTGGGCAGACCAGGCTGCGGCTTGAGTCCATTTCGATCGATCAGGCGATCGCGGTAGTGATGGCTGAGGTGGCGCAGATTGCTGACAGCAGAGGGCATACGGTGATAACGAACTTACCCGACGATTTGCCCACAGTGCAAGCAGACGCTGAGAAGCTGCACTTGGTTTTTTCCAATCTTCTCTCCAATGCTGTGAAGTTCACACCTGAGGGGGGACGAATAGAGATCAGCGCCAGGGTCGAAGGGCAAGACGTGGTTATCAGCGTAAGCGACAACGGCATTGGGATTCCGGAAGAAGCTCGAGAAAAAATCTTCGACAGGTTCTATCAGGTGGAAGAATCCTTGCGGAGGGAATACCCGGGTATCGGGCTGGGGCTGTCTGTTGTCAAGGCTATGGTGGAATTGCACGAGGGGAAGATCTGGGTGGAGAGTGAACTCGGAGAGGGGAGTACCTTCTACTGCAGATTTCCTTTGAGTGGTCCGCAGACCGAATGAACGAAGGGAATCTCTTGCGAGAAGGTAATCGTTTGAGACAGTCTGTCGTTGGAAAGGTGATGGAATGTGACTGCGGATAAACCCGGTGTGGAGAGGCTGATGCATGGTACGCAAGTTCCGATGGTTCGGCCGTCTTGCCGGGCGTTGGATGTGGAAGCTGGAAGCTGCTCTCCCAAGGACGCTCCCGCAGACTACGTAGAACAGTTGCAGCGAGAGCTAGACCATGCGAAGCAGCAGCTCGCCGAGATGGAGCGTCGGGTGAGCGACGTTTGGAAAACGCTGGAAGTCGCGTTTGATACAACCCAGGACTGTGTGGAGATCATTGACAGGGAATATCGCGTGCTGCAGGCGAATCAGGCTAGTCTGAATCTGTGGGGATTGACGCCGAAGGAGCTAATCGGTAGTCACTGCTACGAGGTACACTACGAGGCCAACGAACCTTGCGCAGATTGTCCTGCTACCCAGGTCTTTCGCAGCGGACTACCCTTTAGTGTAGCTCTAGAGGGCGCGGCCTGGCGTGAGCACTTGAATAGGTGGCAGGTGACGTCATATCCGTTGAAGGATGAGCATGGCAGGGTTACTCGTGTGGTCAACTTCGCCGCGAACCTCACCAAGAAGCGTTGGCACGAGGCTCTGACGTTCCAGGCTGTGCGTCTGTCGGCTGTGGGGGATCTCGCTGCTGGCATTGCCCACCAGATCAACAACCCCCTGACTGCTATTATCGGAAATGCGCAGCTACTGCTCCGGGAGTTCGATTCCTCGCATAGTGCCTGGGCTGCCCTGCAAACCATCGAGCGGGCGGGCTTGCGTACGAGTGCCGTTATTGATACCTTGCTCAACTATTCTCGTCAGGGGGAGTACTCTTTTCGGCAGACGGATGTCAACAGGACCATCCAGGATGCCCTGGGCATGATATCGCATCAAGTGTGCTGGGGCGGTGCCGGCTTCATCATGGATCTGGCTGATGATTTGCCTCTTATCTGTGCCAGCGGTCCTCACCTGGAGACAGTCTGGATGAATCTCTTGCTGAATGCGAGGGATGCTATCGGTGAGAATCGAGATGGTGAGATCCGTGTTGTTACCGAGAGAAGCGAAGACCGGAAATGGATACGAATCTACATCAGCGACAATGGGCACGGCATCTCCCCAGAGCACATGGACAGGGTCTTCGAGCCTTTCTTTACCACTAAGGAGCTCAGCGATAGAATGGGTCTGGGGCTATTCATCTGCTACAGTGTGGTGACGAGGCACAAGGGAAGAATCGCGGTGGATAGTCGGCTGAGAGAAGGCTCGACTTTCCGAGTATCGCTTCCTGCGGACGGCTGGTGTGATTCGCCCGTACCTTCCGAGCAACTCTAAGCATGTTTGGTCAGGACCTGGAGAACAATATAAGCGCAAGGCCCCTCCATGTAGAGGGGCCTTGGCGGCTCGTGCCCTAGCAACCACCCGGAGGTGATGCTAGGGCGCTGGTCGTACTGCTACTACAGTCCATGCACATCACCTCCTTATTTAGGATAGACGTGATAACGGACTCCTCCGTAGAATCTAGACACCGCTAATTTGGGTAGATGTCTTGTCTCTCTCGACGAGAGATTGTCCATGGCATAAAGAAGAAGTCTCTACACTTATGATTATCTCATATAGTTCGATGCTTGTCAAGTCTGAGCAGAGAATCCGTTGGAAGAAGATTTCGGAAGTCTGGCGAGTCAAAGATTCACTTGAACATCAATGGCAGGTAGATGGCTGGCACTGACACCCGTATTTGCTGTCCGTACACGTCCCAGTTGGCATTTCGATAGTCTTGCCAGACTACGACGAGTTGTCCTGACCCAGATTGCTGCGGGAGTGCGGGCGAAAGTTGATAGTCGTCCTCTGCGCTCACTGCGAAGACATCCCCCGTTGGCCCTGCTTGCTTCGAGATGCGTTGCGCATAGATATCGCCTGAGTCCACGTCGAGGCGGTAATCCTCCCAGGCAATCAGGTACTCCTGTGCAGGGCGAACGTAGACAGCCGTAGCATTCATTTGATCCCCAGACGTGGCACAGATCGCGAAGCCTGGTCCCAAGGGGACACCACTCCCTGACAACCAACAGGCGTGAATGTCGGAGCCTGTGATTGTGTCCGTATGTTCCCACACCACGAGGTAGCCATTGAGATCGCCATCATAGACGACGTCTGGGTAGCAATCATTAGACTCACTGTCAGATACAGGAAGGTTGGGCCCTAGCGGGGTGCCATCTCCGGCGATGAGCTGAACGTAGACGTCGTATTGGCTGCCACCTCGCTGATCTTGCCACACCACGGCGTACTCGTCGTTGGTAGGGTTGTAGGCTATAGAAGTGAATTCTTGCTCATGGGGAGCCTGGCAGGCGACGATCTGATTGCCCTGGAGGCTTCCATTAGCTGTAATGCGTTGGGCATGGATGTTCCAGCTTCCTTCTGTAAAAGCATGCCAGGCCACGAGATACTCGTTGCGCTGGGAGTTGTATGCTATGGACGGGAAGCCTTCATCGCCTGTGGCAGTTGATTCCGACAGCAAGTGAATGTCCCCAATGGGGCTACCAGCTGAGTCGATTCTCATTCCGAGGATGTCAAATCCATCAGTGCCCTCTATGCTGTGCACCACAAGGAAGTACTCATTGTCGGTTGAGTTGTATGTTATCTGAGGTGCTCCCTGGGAATTTGCTCTTGATAAGAGGGTGACGTTATCCCCTACAGGCGATCCGTCGGACCCGAGTCGTTGCCCGAAGACGTCGTAGTCGGTTTCGTTACGATAGTCCATCCATACTACCATTTGTCCGGTAGCCGGGCTCCCGAGAGCAGTATTGGGCATC
>JAKLPW010000169.1 GCA_022013675.1 Anaerolineae bacterium
GGGAGGACCCCAAGGAACCCTATGTCGAAGGCATCTACGCCGAGACTCTGGAGCGCTTGGACAAGCTTGGGGCTCTGGCTCTGGACAGGCACAATTGGGATGATGAAATGTTGAAGTATGTCCTGGAGGAGATGTGCCTGGAGAGCGGAGTGAAACTCCTTCTACACTCCTTTGCCTTTCGGGTTTCAAAAGACGGACGTTACGTGACGTCGGTCGAGATTGCCAACAAGTCCGGCGCGATGTCTGTTTCGGGAAGGGTTTTCATCGATGGCACAGGCGACGGTGACCTGATCTCTCTGGCTGGCGCCCGGTGGCAAGGGGGTAGAGAAGCGGATGGAGCCACTCAGCCCATGTCGTTGACCTTCAGATTGGGCGGGGTAGACTGCGCCAAGGTTCCGAAGTACAGCCCAACACACTATATCCTAAGTCTTTACTGGGCAGAGCCGCGTGATATGCCGGATGACGTGGCAGCAATACACAAGGAGTACCTCGCTGCTCAGAAGCGCGGGGAGATCACCAATCCCCGGGGTGAGCTCCTCTGGTGGCATCACTTCCGGCCGGGCGTCATCCACTTCAACACGACGCGTATTCAGCACTTGGATGCTACGAAGGCAGAGGATCGGACCAAGGCGGAAATCGAGGGGAAACGACAGGTTGTCGAGACTCTCAGGTTCCTCAAGAGGTTCTCTGGATTTGAGAATGCTTATCTGATCAAGATGAGCAACGAAGTTGGAGTCCGAGAGACGAGGAGGATAGTTGGCGAATACACGCTGACCGAGGAAGACGTCCTGGGCGGCAGGAAGTTCGAAGACGGCGTGGCCCGGGGTCATGGGCCGGTTGACATCCACGACCCGACACAATCCACGTCCACAATGATCTACTGCCCAGACTATACGTCCTACGATATCCCGTACCGGTGCCTCTTGCCGAGAGATCTTGACAATGTCCTTGTCGCGTCGCGCTGCATATCGGCCACCCACGAAGCTTTTGGCTCGGTGCGCATGGTGCCCCAGATTTTCGCCATCGGGGAGGCGGCCGGGACTGCGGCGGCGCTCGCCTGCAAACAGGGTGTCCCCTGCAAGCGGCTAGATGTCGGGTTGCTGCGCAGTATCCTCAGGGAACAGGGCGCTAGTGTCTGGGAAGAGGGAATGCCGGGTTGAGCGGTGCGCAGCCCAGAAGCGACTGTCTGACAAGGGACTGACTGAGGGAAGACGTAGTCCCCAGTAGTATCCATAGAGGAGGCGAAGTTGGTGAACAACATTGCCTGGCAAAGAATCATGGGCTCGCTGTGGGGTGGGGCCATTGGCGATGCTCTGGGGGGGCCCGCGGAGCCCTTTGGCCCCGAACTCGTCCTGCAGAAGTTTGGAGGCAGAATCACTACGCTGGTGGACTACGTGGACGAGGGCCCCGATTGGTACCCAGTAGGGTGCCCCAAAGGTACCTATACTGACGACACGATACTTCGGAATGTACTGTGCCAAGCCATTGTGAGGCAGCGAGGCCGCGTAGATGCTCGCCAGTTCGCGGCCGAGTACCTTGGAGCGTTTAGCCCAGAGCATTTCACTCGACCCGGCATCCAGCTATGGCTGGGAGAAGCGGTGGTCTACTACAAGCTTCTTGCCTGTGAGAGGATCGACAGCAGCATTCTGTTCAAGCCCCACGCCCGAGAGATTGGCCAGGACAACTTGCCAGCATGCGATGCTGCCATGATGATCGGGCCAGTCGGCCTGATCAATGCAGGCGATCCACATCAAGCCTATTTGGATGCTCTGGAGGTGGGATCGGTGATTCAGTCCGGGGCGTCGCTAGCAGCGGCCGCTGCCGTAGCTGCCGCCGTGGCGGAGGCCATGAGAGTACGGGCAACACCGAATAGCATACTCGACGCCACTTTGAGGGAGCTGGAGGGTGAGGTCTCAGAACGTGTTGAGAAGGCGATCTGGCTGGCCTCCACTTGTGGCAGCCCCGAGGAGTTCAAGCGCAGATTTCACGAAAAAATGTTGACCAAGATCGCCGATGCCCTCGAGGTCGTCCCTGCGGCCTTTGGCATCCTCAGGGTCACAGATTGCGCGGTAGTGCCAGCAATGCTTCAAGGAGCCAACTTCGGAAGAGACTGCGACACCATAGCCACCATTGCCGGGAGCATTGCCGGGGCCTATGAGGGGGCGGATGCCATCCCTGAAGAGTGGAAGGATGCAGTGCGTGCCGCGAATCCCGATCAGCCAAGCATTGAGCAGCTCGGCGCGGGCCTGCACGATGCCTTGATTGCGGAGGAGGAACGCTGCGCTGCTCGCCTCGGGTTCCTGCAGTCGATTCTGGGTGCGAAGTAGTCGTTGCTGCGTGCAAAGAGAGGAGGACAGACTATGACCTACCAGGCTTTGAACGACAGAACCGTCGTAGCGTATGTCAGGGCTTGCCCCGCCATGGAACGTGTCTTTTCCCAGGATGCCCCTCTTTCTGCGAAGGAGGTGGGGGATGGCAACTTGAACCTGGTCTTCATTGTCACGAACGGAGCCAATCCCAGGCAGTCGGCCGTCGTCAAGCAGGCGCTGCCCTATCTTCGCGTTGCGGGCGAATCGTGGCCCCTTACACGCGAGCGGATGCGGTTTGAAACGCAAGCGCTTTTACTGTACAATGAGTTGACTCCGGGCCTGGCACCAGAGGTCTACGCGCATGATGATGAGATGTCGCTGGTCATCATGGAGTACTTGGGTGAGCACGAGATCATGCGCAAGGTGTTGGTGGGACGCAAGCCTCTTCCCAACTTCGTGGGCCACATCTCGACTTTCATGGCCAGAATGCTCTTCTTCACCTCTGATCTGTATCTGACCGGCGTTGAGAAGAAAGCTCTGCAGGCGAAGTACATCAACCCGCACTTGTGCAAAATCCAGGAGGACTTCGTCTATAGCAACCCGTTCATGGAGTCCCCGGAGAACAAGTGGAATCCGCTCGTTGATGCGGAAGTGCAGGCCGTGCGCGCGAACCGCGGGTTGAAAGTAGCCATCGCCGAAGTGAAAGAGAGTTATATGGCGCACGCCCAGGCTCTCATCCACAGCGACCTGCACACCGGCAGCATCATGGTCAATGAGAATGACACCCGGGTGATTGATCCCGAGTTTGCGTTCTATGGCCCCATGGGTTTCGATGTCGGTGCAGTTCTGGAGAACCTGGTCCTCAATTATCTGACGCACTATGCCCACACCCTGGATCCAGAACAGCGGGTTGAGTATCAAGCGTACGTGCTGGATATGGTACGCGGTGTCTGGACAGAATTCGCCCGCAAGTTCGAGGCGTTATGGATCGAGAACAACAAGGGGGAGCTTCCCCCGGCCCAGTACTGGGACTTCACGGGTGGGCAAGAGGCCTTTGCCGAATTCCGGCACCGCTACATCTCCGGTATCTTGCGCGACACGGCTGGTCATGGCGGCTGCAAGATGCTGCGCCGGATAATGGGCATTGTGAGCGTCTGGGACATCACGAGCATCGAGGATCTCGAGAAACGCGCTCTGGTGGAGCGCCTGGCGATCAGGATCGGCTCGCGCTGGATAATGGCGCGCAACGAAATCGACAGCGTTGAGGACTTGATCGACATTGTCGTGGAAGAGACGAAAGGAGTCAACGTATGAATGTGAACGGTGAGCCCTATCGAACGGTGTGGATGGAAGGTTCTGTCGTTCGCCTGATCAACCAGCCCCTCCTGCCTCATTCCTTCCAAATCGTAGATCAGGATCATCACAAAGCCACGGCCAAGGCTATTCGGGACATGGTAGTACGTGGCGCCGGAGCTATCGGAGCTACAGCGGGCTATGGTATGGTGCAGGTGGTTCTGGAGGCTCCTGACGACACTGGCTTCATGACCTACATTCAGGAGGGAGCCGAGACGTTGCGGAGAACCAGGCCAAC
>JAKLPW010000170.1 GCA_022013675.1 Anaerolineae bacterium
ACGTTCACTCCTACCCCAACCCATACCCCTACGATCACGTTCACTCCTACTCCGAGTTCCACACCTGGGCGGTTGCTCCTCCCGCTTGTGATGGACATCTGTCCGCCCATAGTTCGTAACGGCTCCTTTGAAGAAGGCTTGCAGAGCTGGGGAACCGGTGGCGAGCTGGCGGTGGACTCGAGTGCGAGCGGACCACACGGTGGGATTCTGGCGGCGCTGTTGGGCAGTCCGCTCTACCGCTGCAAGAGAGCTCCGGAAGGCCAGGCCTGGCTGAGCCAGTCGATCCGGGTGCCTTCTAATGGTGCCCCGGCGCTCAGATTCTGGTACCGCATCGTGACGTATGACCGGAATAAGGATCTCCTCAGTAGAGGCGACTATCTGGAGGTGCAGGTAGAAGGTGACCAGGTGTTGCGGGACATGAAGCGGGAAGGGGAGTATGGACGGTGCGACCTGCCGCCGTCGGACCTGGGGTGGCGGGAGGCAGTGGTGGATCTTTCGCCGTGGCGGGGACAGGAGGTCGAGATTAGGTTCTTGCTGCATACGGATGATGAGTACAATACGTGGGTCTACATTGACGATGTGAGCGTGCGATAGTATAATCCATGCGGTCACTGTGATCGGCGGATGAGGTTCAGAACGAGTTGTGAGGTACGTCATGGCGGAAGCGTTGGAAGGCCGCGATCTGGGCAAGTATCGTGATCTGAAGAAGATCGGCGAAGGTGGCATGGGTGTCGTGTACCGTGCCTGGGACGTCAGCCTGCACCGGGATGTGGCCCTTAAAGTGTTGCTGCCTCACCTGGCTACTGATGGGAGCTTCGTGAGGCGCTTGCAGAAGGAAGCACGGGCTGCCGCAAGACTGAAGCACGACAACATCGCCATCGTCTACGAAGTGGCCCGCAAGGACGATGTCCGGTACATAGCCATGGAGTACGTCCCAGGCCGGACGCTGAAGGAGATCATCGAAGAGGAGCATGCTCTTCCTCTACGCCGGGTAGTCACTCTCTTCGAGCAACTCGCCGATGCCCTGAGCTGTGCCCATGGCCGGGGCCTGATCCACAGGGACGTGAAGCCAGGCAATATCATCGTGGGTGATGAGGATCACCTTACTCTCACCGATTTCGGGATTGCGCGGGCTGCAGAGCAGACGGGCACGCTCGTTTCAGCGGCGCGTCTGACCGGGACGCCGTCGTACATGTCGCCGGAGCAGGTGGAGGGCGAAGACCTGGATTATCGTTCCGATATCTACTCCATGGGAGTAGTGCTGTATCAGATGCTGACAGGCCGAGTGCCTTTCAAGGCCAAGACGGTCACCTCGCTGTTGTATGCTCACGTGCACAAGAAGCCCCCGCGCCCCAGTAGTTTCAAGCGTGGCATTCCAGAAGCGGTGGAACGAGTGGTACTGAAGGCTCTGGAGAAGAAGCCAGGGAATCGTTTTCAGAGCGTGGCGCAGATGGCGGCGGCCCTGCGAGAGGCAGCAGAAAAGAGTCGGTCCAAGGGTCCGCGAGGAGTTCCCGCCTGGCTGTCTCGTGTGCCAGCGAGAGCGGTGGTTCCTGTGGTCGGAGTCATCGTGCTGCTGGTGGCGCTTCTTGGACCGTGGGTGAATGGCTCTGATGGCCGGGTCTCTCTGGTATCTATGTGGCTGACACAGCGGACTCCGAAGCCAACCCAGGAGGCAACCTTGGCGCCGACGATGACACGAACTCAGACCCAACCCGTGCCCTCGCCTACCAATGGGACTGTGCTTGTACTCCCAACGTCCACGTTCACAGCCACCCCCACGGAGGCGACTGCCACCCGCCAACCCACGGCTACGCTGGTTCCAGGGGAAACACGTACCTGGACGCCGTCACCAGAGCCACAGACGTCGACTCCTACTCCGACACCGACGCCGGTCGTGCCTGCGCTCAAGCCGGTCGCGCCTGCGCCAGAGCCGGTTGTATCACCGCCCAACCTGGCGCCCAAGCTGACAGGGCCACTGGGAGAGTGTGGCAGGTGTGAGACTATCAAGTTCGAGTGGACGTGGGACCGAAGCCTCAACCGGGAGGCAGATGAGTACTACGAGCTGCTCGTTTGGGAAGACGGTGCGAGATCTGACACTCCTGTGAAGAAGGAATATGCTGAGGAGTCCCATTGGGTGGGATGTCCTGGCGATGAAGGCACGTATCACTGGAAGGTGACTGTGGTCGGTAATGACCACGAACAGGTGAGTCCAGCGAGTGAGGTCGGGACATTCACTTGCACCAAAAAGTGCGATTGGAAACGTGATTGAAAGTAGGCTCTGGGGTGGTGGTTTCGCCCTGTTCTAGTGCAAGCAGCAACACAAATGTTGGGTCTGAAGGTTGACAAATGTAGCAAACGGGTGGGTCCACATGGTATCACCTTTCTGCCCTTAGTGATAGCGAACTACTTCAAAGCGTTGGATTTCGTATTCTTCATCTTTGCTGATCCATGCTTTCCTCAGGGCGATGTCGATCTGCTTTTCGGCAGTATCTACTCCCCCTAGGTTGGGGAGGAGCAGTCCTCGCCGATATCCTTTCTCCACGATGACCCCATATCGCTTAGGGTCCAATTCGTCGAGGGACGTGATCATCTCTGGCTCACTGAGCACATCCGTTGATATCTCCAGATCATCCAGTTCATCCGGACGGACCGGTGGAAAGCGGGGGTCACGGGTCGCCGCGCTGATCGCATTATGGATGATCTCCTGGGCAACGTTAGGTTGTGCCGGTTCGATGGTCCCGATGCACCCTCTCAGTGCTCCTCTCTTGTGAAGGGAGACGAATACTCCCGCTTGCTGCTCCATTTCCAGTGTCCGCTCGGAGGGTGGCGAGATAACCTCTCCATCTCTCACGAATTTTTCAATGGTTCTGCGGGCCAACTGGACCAGCGGATGCTCTTGGGCCATGAGTCTTCCTGCTAGACTTCGACCTGCTGCGTACTTTATTCTTTCTCAAGTAGTGCTGCCAATCGGTCGGGGCGATCGGTGATTATGGCGCTAACGCAGAAGTCAATGAGAGATTGCAGCTCGTGGAGGTCCTTAGCGTTCCAGACATTGAGATGGTACCCTCTCCGGTGCGCATGGTAGACATAATCTACGTTCACCTGCGCGTACTCAGGGTGAAGAGCCTTCGTGTGAACCAGGGGGGCCAGCCATGCCCGGCGCAAGGGAAGGGGCATGTGCTGCATGTAGAGCAAGCCCGTTTCGATAGAGGGACTAAGACGGGCGACCCTTGCCAGACTGAGAGGGTTGAATGAAGAGACAATGACTCTTGATGTCAACCCACGCGTCTCTATCAGGCGGGTCACTTCTTCTTCCAATCGCTGGCCGAAAAGAGAGAGACTTTTCAGCTCTATGTTGATGATCGACTCAGCAGGCAGCGCCTCAGCTACCTCGTCCAATGTTGGTATGTGCTCCCCGGCATATTCTTCTCCGAACCAGCTTCCTGCGTCGAGGGTTTTCAGCTCTGCCAGGGTGAGATCCCCTACTTTGCCACTCCCATTGGTGGTGCGGTCTACGGTGTAGTCGTGGATTACGATGATTTGGTTGTCCTTAGACAGCATCACATCCAGTTCGACGCCATCGGCGCCTTGTTCCAGCGCTTTGTCAAAGGACGCCAGGGTGTTCTCCGGAGCGACTTCTCGTGCTCCCCTGTGCCCCAGGTTCAAGGGGCTAGAGCGATATAGAATGTCTGGTTTCATGACTATTCCCTCGTATGAGTTGCTGTCACCACTCGGCGGATATACCCCGTTAGTTCTCTGTTCAAAGGGACCGCCAGATTTCCGTCTTGATCGCTGCTTTTCCCACGTAATGCCGTGATCTGGCGATCCCTGACGAGCGTAACCCGGCGGAGGGTTTATGCCGTCGTGTATTAGAGTGGAGTAAATGCTTATTGTAGTATTGGCGGTCTTGGCAGTTCTTGCTGTGTGAAGATCAGGGGGTCCACGAAGACATTGTGTACTCTGATCTCCCAATGCAGATGGGCTCCGGTGGACAGGCCGGTGTTGCCCAGGTAGCCAATTACCTCTCCCTTGTCTACTCGTTCGCCAGGATTCACCAGGATCTCGTCCAGGTGCCAGTAGCCGCTGAAGACGCCCCAGCCATGATCTAGTACAATGGCGTTGCCGCGTACCTTGAGTTCCTCGGCCAAAGCGACCACGGCGTCGTTAGCCGCTCTGACGGGCTCTCCGCCCTCTCCATCAATGTCCATCCCACGGTGGCAACTACTGGGTGTTTCGCCATTGTAGGATCGCCGGGCGCCGAAGGGCGAGTTGGTCTTTCCCGACCAGGGGACCTCGAAGGCCCCTAGCCAATATTTGGGTGTTGAGAATGTTGAACAGACATCGACTAGATACTGAGCCTCGGGTTGGGTAATCTCTGGGGCCAGCAGTGCCAGCTTATCAGCGGAAAGAGTCAGCCATTCGGTGGTGAACTTTCCTTCTTGGACTGCAACGAGGGTGCGTACGGTAGCACGTTGGCCTGATGCTGTCGAGGCTTCGATTTCGATGATATGATCTCCCGCGGGCTCGCAGGCATCAATACCAACAAGAGCCAGGCACCGATCATCGCCTTGAGATGCTAATGGCACTGATTGCCTATCGAATGATACCGAGAAATCCGCGTGTTGATTGGCGCTAGCCCGGATGAGCAGCAAGCCTCCCTGAATCGGCTGCAGGGGGTCGATTTCCACGGAGACTGTCAAGGGCAAGGGAGTGGCCGTAGGTGTGAGAGTCGGCATTGGCGTGTTGGTGGGCGTGGCCGTGGACGTAGAGGTAGGCGAAGGCGTGGGCGTAGAGGTAGGCGAAGGCGTGGGCGTAGAGGTAGGCGAAGGCGTGAGCGTAGAGGTTGGTGGCAGTGGCGTTGGATTAGGGGGCGGAGTACATGCGCAAAGACCGATTGATAGCGTGAGCAAAAACAGCCATGTCGTCGCTCTGATCATGGCGACGGTCAATTTGGGATATGTGGAGTTCGTTTCGAGGAGAGGAGTCATAATATTCCTCTGCCGGACCACGTCTTTTGGATCTGGACGGAGTCAGATTGCCAGTTCTGCCGGACGAGATACGACTCAACTATGTCGTGTCAGGTCACTCGGGCTGAAGTGTATCACAGCTATGGGAGTCAGTCAAGGAGAAGCGAGGAGAGAGTGTCGAAAAAGACTGTGGAGATGGCTTAATTGCGCGGATGGGGCGTCCTGACTCAGGACGCCCCATTGGTACGGTACCTCCGCTGGAATAGCGCTACGATCGACTATTCTGGCCACCAGGGGTTTTTACCGTTTTGTAGGTAGGCGTTGATGTCCGTTGCTGCGCGTTTCCCTGCTCCCATGGCGCTGATGACAGTCGCTGCCCCAGTCACTATGTCGCCACCTGCCCATACACGCTCTTTCTTCGTTCTGCCCGTGGACTCGATTGCTGCCACGGTTCCCCATCTTGTGCGTTCAAGGTCTGGGGCGTTGGCGAACACTAGTGGATTGGGGCGCGTGCCCAGAGCCATGACGACGATGTCCATTTCCATGTCGAATTCGCTGCCAGGGATGGGGATGGGCCGCCTCCGGCCACTGGAGTCCGGCTCGCCGAGCTCCATCCGGATGCACCGCATACCGGTCACCCAACCCTCGTCGTTACCATAGACTTCCACCGGGTTGGTGAGGAAGTCGAAGATGATCCCTTCTTCCTCAGCGTTCTCGAATTCCTCTGCTCGAGCGGGGACCTCTGTTCTGGAACGGCGATAGACGATGTGCACTTCCTCTGCTCCTAATCGAAGGGCACAGCGAGAGGAGTCCATGGCCACGTTTCCTGCACCCACCACGGCGACCCTCGGCTTCACTTTCACCGGGGTATCCCACTCTGGGAAGAGATAAGCTTTCATCAGGTTGGTGCGTGTAAGATACTCATTGGCGGAATAGACTCCGTTATAGTTCTCTCCAGGTATCCGCATGAAAGTAGGCAGACCAGCTCCTGTCCCCAGGAAGACTGCGTCGTATTCGTCGAGCAGCTCATCAATCGTGTAGAGCCTGCCAATAACTGCATTGAGGCGTACTTCAACTCCTAGGCTCTCTACATATGAGACTTCCGTTCGTACGATGGACTTTGGTAGGCGGAACTCGGGGATGCCGTAGCTGAGTACTCCCCCTGAAGCATGCAGTGCTTCGTAGACCACCACTTTGTGACCCACCTTGGCCAGGTCACCGGCGGCAGCGAGGCCGGCCGGACCAGCACCAATGATCGCGACACTGAGGCCTGTTGGCTGTGGGGGCTTGGGAACACGAACTCCCTGAGAGATCTCCCAGTCGGCCACGAATCGTTCTAGCCTTCCTATCGCCACAGGCTCGAATTTCTTGCCGAGGACGCATTTGATTTCACATTGAGTTTCCTGGGGGCATACCCGCCCACATATGGCAGGTAGGTTATTTCGATTCTTGAGAGCTTCGACCGAGCCCCACATATCACCTTCGCTCAACTTCAGGATGAATTCCGGAATACGTACTTCAACGGGACACCCGTCTATGCAGAGAGGTTTCTTGCACTGCAAGCAGCGATTGGCCTCCACAATGGCCTGCTCCATGGTATAGCCGAGGGCAACCTCATCGAAATTGTGGCGGCGGACTTCAGGGTCCTGCCTGGTCATCTCCTGGCGATGTGGATCGATCGTTTTCTTTGGCATTGTCTATGACTCCCTTCTAGGATTCCGCTTTGCCACATCGACAGTGGTGCTCGAATTTCTCCAGAGCCAGTTGTTCCTCTGCAAGGTATATGCGTTGGCGCTCCAGCAGAAGTCCCCAGTCCACCTGATGGCCATCGAATTCCGGTCCGTCCACGCATGCGAACCGTGTCTGGCCTCCAACTTCGACACGGCAGGCACCGCACATGCCGGTGCCATCTACCATGATGGAGTTCAGGCTCACGATTGTGGGTGTCCCGAAGGGCTTGCTGGTTAGAGCGCAGAACTTCATCATAATCGCTGGACCGATGGCCCAGATCCGCGATATCTCCTGCCCATCTTCCAGACGCTCTTTTATCGGCTCGGTGACCAGGGCCTTGCGACCGTAGGATCCATCGTCGGTGCAGACGACGAGCTCATCACTGACGGATCGGAGCTTCTCCTCCCAAAAGAGTAGGTCTTTGGTACGCGCACCAATGATGGAAATCACGTGGTTGCCAGCGCCTCTCAGTGCTCTGGCTATGGGATAGATGGGCGCGATGCCCACTCCTCCGCCTATGCATAGCACGGTGCCGTAGTTCTCCATCTCAGTTGGCGTGCCCAATGGCCCCGTGAAGCTAGAGAGTTCGTCGCCGGTCTTCATCGATCCCATTTGCTTGGTGGTCTTCCCGATTTCCTGAAAGACGATGGTAATCGTGCCCGCTTCACGATCGAAATCAGCTATGGTGAGGGGGATGCGCTCACCCTCTTCGCTGATACGTACGATGACAAATTGTCCGGCCTTGGCCTTGCGCGCTACCTCTGGTGCTTCAATGACGAAAAGCCTGGTGGCGGACCCCAGGCTTTCCCTGGACAGTATCCGATACACTTCTTCCTCCTTGCTATTATCTTGCACAAAACCTATATGGAACGAACGGCGAGCCGCATTGTAGTTCCGTGAGTCTTGCTGTTTCAAAGGTCGATCAGACGATAGGGCAGGCTTCGGAACTTGCTACTAGGTGGACTCCTTGGGCTGAAAGAGGTGGGCTATCTCTCGTAGAAGTTGAAAGCCCAGCGTGCCGATCTGCGCAGCTTGCCTGATGTTCACTGAGCGGCGAAGTGTGGGGCTGATCCGTTCAGTTCGGCGACGAGTGCTCAGCTTGTCACTCCATTTGTGGTACGCCAGGGCGAGAAGTACTCCTATCACTGCACCCCCAAGAGCGCCCGCGAGCAATCTCCTCAAGTATGTTTTGCGTTCCACCGGTCTACCTCCTGCGTAGTATTACTGACACAGTCTCGTCCATGCCAGTCACTATGCTGTGCAGCAAGACGAAAGGCATGGCGATCTTGAGCATGATTGCTTTCCCTTGTTGCTCAACGGTTCGGACTCTCGCCGTGATCGAGCGAAGAAACGGGGTGACCTCTGGCAGGAAGCCTGACAGCCAACGCGTAGTATAGTATAGGATGATGCCTGGTATCAACCCTAGTACTGCGATCTCCAGTGTCAGTACGATCAGGGAGAGGTCTCTCCCAGCAGATAAAGTCGATTGATGCATCTGATCTCTCTCCTTACTCTTCCAGCAAGTAGCAATGATCACAACAGTCATCGCCTTCCATCAGAGTCTTAGAGCGGGTCAAGCGGATACGTGGGTTGAATCCGCTGGCGCTAGCGTGTTCATCATCACAATACAAGGTCTTTCCGATACCCGCTGCTCCCATTTCGCGGAATGTATCAGCCCAGAAGCACTTCGTTACTCTAAGTTGAATTTCCTCAGAGTCGCGATAGAGAACCTCGTATTCCAAGAGGGGACCAGCTCCTTCCCACAACAGTTCAAATAGTTTGGCGATGCCATTCTGTTCCTGGGAACGTGCCAGTTCAGCCCATTGCTTGTATGTCAGTTCGTACTTGGCTGAGGCAAGTACTTCCATACAATCGGAGCCATAATCCTTCTCAAGAGCCCGGACATAGGAAATTAGCTCCAGGAAATGCTGGTGCTCTAAGCGCTTGAAGTACTCAACTATTCCATTCTGTTGGCTCATGATTCTGAAGTTGTCCTCTCTTGGTGCCGTTACCACCTTTGGAGAACTGCGTTAGCACATCTCGATTTCGTAATCAACCAGGCTGGCGTCAAGTCGCGTCTGCTCTATGTAGGTCACCACTGCCGTCAGCGTTCTGTGGACATGCTCCTCGCCATTGGCAACGCATGCCACACCAAGGGTTGCTGACTGCCAGTAGTCGTTGTCGGCGACCTCTGCGATGGAGACGTTGAATTTGTTTCGGACGCGGGCGATCACCGATTTAAGAATGCGTCTCTTGTCTTTCAGGGAATGGGCTGATGGGATACTCAATTGGATGGTACATGTACCGATAATCAAGTTGCTTTTCTCTTCCAGTAGTGGATGGCCCCGTCGAGTTGCCCTTTGGCCACTTCCATCACGACCTCGGACAGAGTGGGATGGGCGTGTATCGTATTGGCGATATCCTCGGCTGTGGCGCCCATTTTGATGGCCAAGGCTCCTTCGGCGATCAAGTCACTGGCGTGTGGCCCCATGATATGCATGCCCAGGATTCTCCCGCCCTTGCCGTCGGCTCCCTTCTCACAGATGAGTCTGATCTGGCCATCAGTATCTCCCATGGTCAGTGCGCGGCCATTCACGTTGAAAGGAAAACGAGAAACCGTGTACTCTATTTCCCTTTCCTTGCATTGCTTCTCCGTCAGTCCGACGTCGGCAATCTCCGGCGTGGTGAAGATGCAGCTTGGCACTGCCGTGTAGTCCACGGCGCGGCGATGGCCTAGAGCGTTCTCTGCTGCCACTTCGCCCTCATATGATGCGACGTGCGCCAACATATGGCCACCAGTGCAATCACCCACAGCGTAGATACCTGGTACGCTTGTTTCCAGGTATTCATTGACGGCAATAGCACGCCCCTTCATGGCTATTCCCAGCTTATCTAATCCCACTTCCACCGTGTGGGGCCATCTCCCGATCGATACGAGCACGACTTCGCCTTCCGCATAGCTTTCCCGGCCGCCTTGCTCGTAGGCCACGCGCAGAATGCCTTGGTTTGTGTGCATGATCTCCGTTACGGTGAGGCCGATGCTCGTTTCCACCCCCTGTCGCTTTAGTATGCCCCTGAAGCGCTTAGCGAGTTGCTCTTCAGTGTTCTTCAGGAAGTACAGTAGGTCAAGAACCCTTACACACGTTCCCATGACGTTGAAAATACTGGCTAGCTCAATGCCTACAGTGCTTCCACCAATGACTACCATACTCTTGGGCAGGTGATCAATCTCCAGTAACTCACGCGAGGTCAAAACGCCAGCCAGAGCCACCCCCGGGACAGGTAACTGAGCGGGTACAGAGCCGGTGGCGACGATAATTGCGTTTGACTCGATATCTTGCGCTTTCGCTCCTTCCTTCCTGTCTGTCATACTTGGCTCAACGTGAACTAGTCCAGGTTTCAGGATCGTTCCCACACCCTCGCAGATATGTATTTGATGGGACCTCATTAGCTTGACAATATTGCTGCCCAGGGTGTCCACCACCTGATGCCTACGCTGCATAACACGCTGGAAGTTGATCCGTATGTCGCCACTGATCTCGATGCCGAGTTCCGCTGAAGATTTGGTCTGCAAATATGTCTCAGCACTGTGAGCGAGGAGTTTGGTGGGAATGCATCCCCAGTTTAAGCAGGTGCCGCCGATACGGGCCTTCTCCACTACGCATACATGGGCTCCCAGTTGGGCCGCTCGGATGGCGGCTACATAACCGCCAGGGCCTCCCCCGATAACGACGATATCGTATCGTTCAGGTGCTATAAACAAGACCTCTCCTCCTGCTTGCTGTTAAGACTGTAGTCGGCGTAGACAGCGCCATCCGCCTCCATGCTCGTTCCACCAGGGGGTGCTCTGTATCATAATGATATACATTCGTCACTGATTGTCAATCAGTGAGCATCTTTGTTTTCGTTCCCCATGTTACTATAGTCAAGCATATAAAAAGCACCATGGCACAATATGCTAATGTTGTAGATCTGCACACTACTCGCGAACACTGGGGATGTGAACTCGGAATAGGGCCTGGTATTGCTCATTGGCACTTAAATAATCCCCGCTCCAGCCTCCGATAGCGTAGATCATGGTGCCTTCTGGCTTATCCACCACGGAGGCCCCCAGCGTTCGCCACTGAGTGATGAAGGGAGTGCCGAAAGAAGACCAGCGATCGTTCTCTGCGTCATAGCGCTCGTTGAAGGTCAGTTCTCCTTGCCATCCACCTCCGATAGCGTACAGGCTGCTTCCAACAGACGCCAGGGCCAGTCCGCCCCTCCCCCGACTCATAGACGCGCAAGTGGTCCAGGGGGATTGGTTCGCCTCTTCTTCTTCGGGATGGTACGACAGGCAGGTAGTGTATTCCTTCTCGCCATCATACCCTCCCACTACATAGATGGTGTCGTCTATCACTGCCGAGGCCGCGAATGCGCGGGGTGAAGAGAGAGGGGAGAGGAGGCTCCATTCTCTGGAAGCTGGCTCATAGCGATAGGTCACGTCTACGAAATCCTCTCCGTCCCAGCCACCGAACAGGTACATATCACCTTTGTATTCAGTAAGGGCATAGGCGCATAGGGGAGAGGGAAGTGGGACGCCAGCTTCCCAGCTATCTGTTAGGGGGGAATAGACTTCCACTGTGGTGGTTACCGATCCGGTGGCATCACAACCTCCAGGAACATAGATGTTGCCGTTCAAAACCACAGCACCCACATTTGAGACAGGGGCTGGTTTGCTTGCCATCCGTTGCCAGCTATCTGTGGCGGGGTCGTAGATTTCAAGCTCCCCTGTGACACCCGATGCTGCCGCTCCGGCAATGACAAAGATGCGGCCATCGTACTCCACCTGGGCGAATCGTGCCCGTGGAGTAGGCATCTGCGCTTTTGTAGTCCACGATTTGGCTACCTGTCGCGGGCCCGGCACGCGTACATCTGGGAGCTGGTCAGCCATCAGTGGCAGGGTCGTATCGAGGGATCGACGCATCTGAGGAAGGAAGACCAGGAGCAGAAGGGTAAGTGTCGCCACTGCGAGAACTACCCGCTTTGACAAGGGCAGGGGAGCAAAAGTGCTTTCTTCAGTGGGTGCCTCCTCCTCTGCTGTTTCACCCCTGACGGTCATGCCCTCCATTTCCACCCAGCCTTGGCGGACAGCATAAAGGGCGGCCTCGGTACGCGATTCGACGTCGAGCTTGGCGAAGATGTTCCGGAGGTGCACTTTCACGGTATTCGGGCTGATGACGAGGTCGCGAGCGATCTGATGGTTAGTCGCGCCGGTGGCCACCGATTGGAGGATTTCAATTTCCCTCTCGCTTAGTGCCTCTGGTTGTCTTGCTTCCATGATTGATGATCCTTTACCGTGATCGCGCATGACGGGCGAAGGTATTTTACCACAGGTGAAAGAGGGCCACAAATAAAGCATAGGTGGAGAGATGGGGATTGGCCGATTTCGGTGCTTGGCATGGCAATGCCTCCTGTCTACCAATGTTGGTATTAGGAGGCTTCGCCAAGAACACCACATGTTGTATCAGGCGCGCCCAGAGGGACTCGAACCCCCAGCCTGCTGATTCGAAGTCAGACGCTCTATCCATTGAGCTATGGGCGCGTGTCTGTTCAGAGTATAGCACATGAGAAACGGAGAGTCAAAAGAGGAAGTTTTTTACCCTTGACATAGAACGAATGTTCTGGTATAATAGAGGCAGAACAAACGTTCTACGCCGGTGATCGAATGATCTGGAAGGTGATCTAGAAGGGAGGGAGATAAGAAGACTGCTGTGTTTGCCAAGGGGGGATAGGAATCTAGAAAGGCTGCGCCAGCCCCCCTTGGCGCTCGCTTTCAACACCTAGGATTCTGGTCTATGCCGTTGTTGATAGTAATAGGCTGAGCGGTTGGTAGAGAAGGATACTCGGAGGAAGAGTCATGATTAGACATAAGAGCAATCCCGTTGAGATGCGGGAGAAAAGATTTGGGTACTTCCCTCATGCTTTCATGTGGCGTGGTAAGTGCTATCGTGTTTCGAGGGTTGAGAAGTCCTGGACGATTTGCAAGAGGGAGCGGAAGAGACACACGGAACACCGTTGTTTCAGAGTTCGCTGTGAGGAAGGCACCTTTGAGCTGAATCATGATCTGACTGTCAATACCTGGCATTTGAGCAGAGTCTAGATATGGGGACCAGTGTGTGAGTAGGTGTGCTCATGATGTAGGCACTTGAAGCAGGTGCTCTGGGAAGGAGTTGAGATGGAGACTGGTTTACTGTGGTATGATGGCGATCCAAAGCGGGCTCTCAGCGAGAAGATTGAGCGAGCTGTAGAGTACTATCGAAAGAAACGTGGGGTCTGCCCCAATACCTGTTTTGTCAATCCTGGCACGATGGCGGAGAAGAGCATTGATCTTACTGGAATCACGATCGTGATTGCGCACGACGTGTTACTGGATCACTTCTGGATCGGTGTTGCCTGCCGTGCCCGGAAAAAGAAGCCGGCTCGCTCAGGGCTTCCAGCGCAGAGCAAGACTGGACTTGCTGGCTGACGAAGTCCTCGTTCTCATTTGGGCCTTCATGTTTTCTGTGGTGGAACATCAAACAGATACCCAACGCCTCGAATGGTATTCAAGAGGCGAGGTGTGCCTGGATCCTCTTCGATGATCTGCCGCAACCACCGGACGTGGACATACAGAGTACGAGTATCACCAGTGTAGTCCGTTTCCCATACCTCTTTCATGAGCCATCTCCGGGTTAGCACCAGTCCTGGGTGGGTCATGAAGGCAAACAGAAGTCTGGCTGCCTTGGGGGTGAGATGTGCCTCATTCCCTTTGCGAGATAAGCTTCTCTTCTCCATATCAAGCCGTAACTCTTCCAGAGCTATAACAGGGGCATCTCCTCTGTTTTGCTGCTCCACGAGGTGGCGCTGTACCGCAAGTACAGCTTGTAGCCGAGTGCTGAGATTGGGCAGCTCTGGGGAGGCCACGAGGTATGCCGTTCCTTCAAGTTCCTCTATTGGCCATCTCTCGTAAACCAGCGCAATCGTCGGTACGTGAATCGTCTTGTGGAGAGCTTTGCAGAGGTCAACAACCTTGTTGTCAGGAATTGAAAGGGTATCGACAATGATAAGATCTGGCTTTCGCTTCTTTACGCGGGCTAGCGCCGTGCGTTGATAAGTAGAGGAAATAGCATAGGTCTTGGTATCCAGGTCTCGTCGTAGCGTTGTGGCGATGGATCGAGCCTTCTCGATAACCAGGATACTTTGTGTCATAACGGAGGATCTCCGGCCGATGCTAGGTGCTCAAAAACGTGCCGACGCTTCAGCTTTGCAAGGAGACTTGAAACTAACTATGTCCAGATCACCATTGGCAAGCTATCATCCCTATTATAACTCATAGGGCCCAACGGCGCAACTCCTACTTCATTGCAACCCATCCCATATTCTTGACAAAAAGTGCGCAGAGACGCGAGTGACTGCGCATCCCGAGGGATTTGAAGAAATTCGGGCTATTCCCTGCTGGGGATTTCGAAGTAGAAGCACCGTGTAGGAGGGGTAGAAGGGGCCGAAATGGGGTTGATGAAGGTCGA
>JAKLPW010000171.1 GCA_022013675.1 Anaerolineae bacterium
ACGCTGAGAACGTGTTCGTCATCGTCGGTGTCGCAGCGACGGCCACGCCGTCCCCATCACCATCGCCGACGGGCGTCTATACCTGGGAGCTGTGCACCGATGCAGACACCTACATCAACGATGGGTTGCCCAATGACAACTTCGGCACAAGCCCGGAGCTCTACGCCTCCAACAGCATGGGCCAGAACGAGAGCATGATCCAGCGCACCCTGCTGTATTTCGACCTGTCGGCCCTGCCCGGCGATGCCCAGATCAACTCCGCCGATCTCCAGCTCCTGCTGACAGATGCCGCTGGGCTCCCCAACGCGACCATGTCGGCCTATGCCGTCCTCGACCATTGGGATGAGCTAGCCGCTACTTGGAACACTCAGCCAACGTGGGACTTCTCTGTCGTTGTCCATGCCCCGGTCGGTTTGGGTACACCGGGCATTGTCTCCTGGGATATACGCGAGATCCTCCGTGTGTGGCTCGATGGCAGCCTGGAGAATCACGGTGTGGTACTGATAGGACCCGAGCAGGACCCCACCGGGTGGTTTCGGAGATTCGATAGCGGAGAGCAGCAGATTCTCTTCTGCCCCCGCCTGGTGATCAACTTCCATTCATCGGAGCCCGTACCCCCGCTGCCCCCCACGCCGACCCCCACTGCCACGGCGACGCCCACAGCCGTCTGCCCCTATCCCGATACCGACAGCGATACCTTTGCCAGTGCCCCTGCGCTCATCTCACCCTCCACGGGCTACCTCTGCCCCAGCGGTGACGTCGACTACTGGAAGTTCTCGGTCAGCAATCTGCAGAACATCGTCATCGGAATGAGCAACCCACCGGGCAACCCGCCAGGCGTGCCGGCGCCGAACTACGACATGTGCCTGGTGCGGCCTGATGGTTCCGTAGCCGAGTGCTCCACCAACTTGATCCCGTCCTACGGTGAGTACATCAACTACAAGGCGGATGCAGCCGGCGAGTGGAGAGTTCTGGTGCGGGGCAAGAATGCCTGGGATTGGAACAAGAACCAACCATACACCCTGACCTACTTCGTCTGCAACCAGCCGGACGAGGCCGCCAACTACTTCGCCGGTGCTGAGCTGATCGATCCCAGCATCTCCGATGTCGGCCTCACCAGGACCTACTATGGCTATCTGTGCCCGGAAGACGACGAGGATTGGTACAAGTTCTCCCTCCCTGGCGCATACACCGTGACTATCACTGTCGATCTCGATAGCCTGCCCGCCGACTACGAGTTGGACCTGGTGAGGCCCAATGGTACGGTGGCGGACAAGTCGCAGAAATCCGGCAAGACCAGTGAGAAGATCACCTTTGTCTCCAACAAGGTCGCCGGCGAGTGGCGCGTTCGCGTGTACCCGGGTGTGCCAGGGGCGTACCATGCCACGGATTCCTATCGACTGGAAGTCGATCTCTCCGGCATGCTGCGTGACCTGGCCGTCGACGCCATGGAGGTGACGCAGGGCATCCAGAACCTGGCCAACGACGTCTCTCTGGTAGCCAAGAAGACAACCTACGTGCGAGTGTACGGCCGCCAGGTCCTGGGACCCAGCACGAACGCGGTGGAATGCCGCCTCATCGGCAAGCGTGCAGGCGTCTCTCTTCCTGGGTCACCCTTGTCGCCTTTGAACGGCACCCTTCCTCTGGCCGTGGGGGGGACGTACGACCGAGCCCAGGCCAATGCTGGGTGGTTGTTCAAGTTGCCCAGTAGTTGGATCACGGCGGGGTCGATCCAATTGTCCGATGAAGTCGACCCGCGCCAGGTGTACTACGAGCAGATACTGACCAACAACGTTCGCACGCGGTCTTTCTGGTTCAGGACAAGGGCCCCGGTTTGCCACGTCTACGTGCCCGTGCGCACGCACGCGCCACAGCCCTCTCTCAAGGACCCCAATGTCGGTGCCATGCTCAATCTCTACAAGCGACTCTGGCCCATCTCCAACGTCTGGACCTATTATCAGACTACCGATATTGCTGAGCTGGGCTTCTTCAGCTACAACCCCTACGAGATCCCTGACGACAACTGGAAGATCGTCGCCGCCCTTTGGGACAGGGACAACTGGACCGACGACCCCGACAAGTGCGATGATGCGGGAGCGCGGACGCACTACGTGGGGATGGTGCATCCAAGCACAAACACGTCGTCGGGTAGCTCTACCACGAACGGCTACGGGAGCACAATCAGTGCCCATTGCTGGGTCAAGTTCCCGCCCCATACCCCCACGTCGCCCCCTGCCACAGGAACGTCGTGGAATTGGCCTGCACCGGGCCTGACCCTGGCTCACGAGCTCTCTCACAACTGGGGCCGCAGTCACGTGGGTTGTGGGGGCGCGCCCGACCCTGGTTACTATCCCTATCCCGTCTGCCAACTGGACAATGCGGGTGCCGCCAATCACTATGGATACGACGTCAACACGCGGGTGGCCATCGCTCCAACCGCCGCCAGGGACTACATGGCCTACAACAGTGCTCGGTGGGTGAGCGACTATAGTTGGACCTACATCTTCAGTAGCATTGGAGCTGCATCGACAGCCCAGTCAGCATCAGCGACCAGCACAAGCACCGCCGGAGTGTCCTCCGATGAAGTCACTGTGGGCGTGCCAGACCTTGCCACAAGCTCAGCGGCGGTTCTGCTCAGCGGCGTCGTTACACCCACCTTGAACCAGGGGCACCTCAACTACGCGTGGCTGAGTCCCACCAGCAGCCTGAGCCGCGGCATCCTGAGCAAGTGGCAAGCACTGGCCGCGCCTCCTGTCGATGGGCAACCCGACAGAGCGGCAGCCCAGGAATACCACCTGCGATTGTTGGCCCCCGACGATAGCGTGCTCGATGATCGCGTCGTCGAGCCGGTACCCAACCATCCGATTCCCGGCGTCATCGATAACTCTTCGTTCATGCTGAGCTTTCCGGCCCCGGAGGGCACTGTGGCGCGCCTGGAACTGATGCAAGGCGATTCGGTCCTGGCCAGTCTCTCCCCGGGCACCAGCGTACCCCAAGTGGAACTAATACAGCCAGAGGGAGGAGAGTCCTTGGAGACTGAAATGGTCGTCGTCTGGCAGGCGAGCGACGCCGATGAAGACGATCAGCTTCTGTACACTCTGCAATACAGCCCCGATCTGGGTCGTACCTGGCGTTCTCTGGCCACTGGCTTCCCCATGTTTGGTGGCTCGGCCGAGATGGAACTCAACTTGGACGACCTGAGCGGCATCCCCGGCAGCGTGGAAGGCGGCCTGATACGTGTGCTGGCCAGCGACGGATACAACACGGGGATAGCGGAATCGCAAGCCTTCGAAGTATCCAATCGTCCACCCGAGGCCTACATCGTGTCGCCGGCACCGGGCCAGGTGTTTCCGGCGGCTGAGCCCGTCCCGCTCATCGGCAGTGGCAACGATGCGGAAGATGGTGGTCTCTCCGAAGAAGCCCTCCAGTGGTTGGTCGGCGGCGAGGAGTACGGCATCGGGACCGACTACCTCCTGGACGGCCTCGCGCCCGGCATCCATGAGATCGCCTTGATCGCCTGGGATAGCTTCGAGCAGGAGGGCGTGGCCGAGGCTATTCTCGAAATTAGCCCGCTGGAGATCCCATCAGGTGGGGCTCCCGATTTGGATGGCTACTGCGACGAAGAGGCGTACGGCGATGCGATCCAGGTCCGGCTAGCGCCCTACCCGGGTGGCTCTCAGGCCACGGCGTTTCTACTGCGCAGCGGAGCCGATCTCTGGGCTTGCTTCACTGGCCTGGATCGGTCCGGCGTCGAGGGCGCTTTCGCCGGGTTGCGCATCGACGCTAATAGCAGCCAAGATCCTGTTGCTCGCGAGGACGACTTTGGTTTCTTTGTCGGCGAGGATGGCAGCGTCTTCACACGGGCCGGTGACGGCGAGGGCGGGTTTGACGTCGAGGGTCCCGGTGGTCTAGAGGCCGTGATAGTACGAACCGAGGACACCTGGAACGCTGAGCTGCGCATTGATCTGAGCGTCTTGGGTGGTGTGGGCGAGGTGGTGGGGCTCTCCCTGGGTCACTATGGGCTCGACGATCCGGATGCTGCCCATCAGTGGCCGTATGAGGCCGAGTCCAACGTTCCACAGACCTGGGGCGCTACTTTCTTGGGCGCCCTGGCCCACCGGCTGCTGCTGCCGGTGATCATGCGTTAGGCGCGGAGGGCGGGAGGTGGGGTTTTGGTCGGGTGTGGAGAGAACCCCTCCTAGCCTCCCCTAAGAGTGGAGGGACCGCAAAGGCCCCTTCCCATTGACAAGGTTTCCGACCGACGGCCTCCCGTTATGTCTGACCTATAGGCTATATCTATGACATGGTTAGGCAGAAAAGCGCCCGACAAAAAGCGGAAGCATTGTTCTCGGTCTTCGCTACCTTCTGCAGACAGAAATATCCGCTCGCAAAAGATAGCCGTGTCTTCAACGATTCGCTCGTACTGATAGTAGGCCAGAGCCACCGGATCGATCTGCGTCCGGCCGTATCCCTGGTAGAACAGGGCTTCTTCTGCTGTCCGGTACCAGGCGCCGCCAATAAACATCAGGTCACGCTCTTTGGGTGCCAGGATAGGTTCGTCCCAGTCAACGATGAATAGAGCGCCACTGGCGTCAATCAGGATGTTGCCGGCGTGAATGTCAGAATGGCACAAGACGAAGTCCGGGGATTGGGCTTGCAGCGTGACGGCGAGGCGTTCGGAACGCCCGACGAGATCAAAAATCTCAGCGCGCTTGATCCTCAAGAACGCAGCCAGTCTTTCCGAAAGGGAGTCTTCGAAAGCATCATCCTCAATACGCGCCAGGAAGGTCTTCAACGTCTTGCGCCAGTGAGGAGAGTAAGTCTCCTGCCGGATACGTCTCGCCAGGGTTGGAGGCAGAGCGGCAGAGTGAATGCTCTTGAGGGCTGTGCCTAGATCGACCCACTGGCGGTCAGATAAGTCAAGGTCAAAACCGTCTTGGCCGGCGACAAAGGGGTAGAGGATCACCTTGAAGACATCCATGCTTGCCCAGAGTTGCCCCGTCCTGGTCGCTACGGGGGCTATGATCGGTTCTATGCCCAGGTTGCTGAGGTATTTAGGCAGCGTCACGGAGGTCTCGTCGAAGATGCCTCGCCGCAACTTCAGAAAGTGCTGAGCTTCATCGTCCGCCACAACACGGTAGACAGCCGTATTCCGATCAGCACCCAGGGGAAGAAAAAAGACCTGGGCGGCACGTATCTCATATTCAGTCTGAAGACAAGCGATGATTTCTTCGTCTGGGAGACAAGCTTTGTGATCATTCCCCAGTTCATTACTTCCTCGTACCCATCGGGAAGATTCGCCAGGATTGTTCGACGGACCGCTTCGACCGCCTGCCTGCGGTCATCGGGCAGTTCGGACAGGTATTGGTCTACAATAGAAGCACTCGATCGCATGGTTCTTCACTCCTTTGACTGAGACCTTCAGGGTTCTTGAAACCCTGAAGGTCTTGCCAGGTCTTGCTCGCTACTGCCGCTCCGCCCACCAATGCCGCCATAGGTCGGGCTGATCACCGAAATCCTGCTCCGTGATGGCTTCCAGGGTGCGCTTGACCTGGAAACCAGGAATCCACATCCTGCTGAGAGCAGGGACAGCCTCCATTGCCTGTGGCCCCATTTCCTCCACCACTGCGACGGCGGTCTTGCGCACTTATCCGCTTTCGAGGCCAGCCATGGCTGACATGAGTATTCTCCTATCGTATTGGCTTGAGCAATGAGACTGGAGATCCTAGGCCTCCACCGGGCCTATCCAGATGGGGTTGCTCAATGCCTGCATGGTGTTGAAGTCTCGCCATTGCAAATACGGATGCAACTCACTCTGGTAGATGCTGTGCAACTCCAGACGATAGTAGGCTCGTTGCTCCGGCTGATCGACGAAGGTGAGAGTCTGCCAGTCGCTTTCCCGAGCCTCGACCGTCATGGACTCGAAAGGGTAGCCGTTTTTCAGCATGAAGACACGCAGCGGCAGATCGCTCTTGACCTGCACCTCGAACGTAACAGGGCTTCCTGTCAGAGGCAAAGACTCCCACATCTCAGCCCGCTCACCGGTGGCATTGACCGCGGAAAAACGAAGCTCTGGCCCACGGCTTACGTAGATCCGGCCATCTTTCAGTCCCTGGACGACGCCCCTCTCGCTCAGTTCAGGAGCATACACCCACGTTACCACTTCTCCCAGCTTGTGGATTCCCTCGAAGGGGTCGTGACTATCGACGCCGCCCACGCCGATGATGCGTCGACCCTGTCGCAGATGGTGATCCCACAGAGGAGGCTGAAAGTTGTTGTTTGCCCCCTCCAGATTGTGATAGACTTCCATCAGATCGGCCCGCGACCAGTCGAAGTCATGGGCGCGCCAGCCCAGATCTCCGCTGAAAGCATGGTTCACACAGAAGAGACCATCCTGCGCGTGGACAGCGTCGGCTGCCTGGTTCATGTCCCAGCTTGGCCGATCCACGTAGACGTCTACCCATTCACTGATGCCGTGTAAGTTCGCATGGCCCTGATGGCTGGTGATCTCACAGGAGCGCAGCAATGCCGTGCGATCATTCACCAGTGGGGCAAGTTTGCGCCACTGGCTAATCGTGAAATGATCGCTCAGGCTGAAGAAATCAAGCCCGGCCTCGACGGCCGCCTGCACGACTGTCTCCACTGGGTACTTGCCATCGCTTTCAGTAGAGTGGGCATGCAGCTCGCCCTTGTACCAGCCTGCTTCCGCCTTGACGACGTGGCTGGCTGGGTAGGCAAACGTAACTGGCTCTGGAACCTCGTCCAACTCCGCATAGACTTCCAGACCGATGTCTGTCTCTTCAAACAGCGCCTCTATGTCGACTCGAACTATCCACTCGCCCGCAGGCAGGGGTCCGGGTAAGCCACCTTCGCTGGCGCTGTCAGGTGCCACCCACAGATCGAGTCTGACG
>JAKLPW010000172.1 GCA_022013675.1 Anaerolineae bacterium
CGAACCCCTCCAGACTCTCCACCTCCACTTCGATGGGGAGTGCAGAGCAGCGCCGCACGCTCTTCACCGCCACGGCTATTCCTCCAGCGGCCTCGATATGGTTGTCCTTGATCAGTACCATATCGTAGAGGCCCATGCGGTGGTTGTGACCACCCCCCAGCCGCACCGCCCACTTATCCAGTTCCCTAAGCCCGGGCACAGTCTTGCGCGTGTCCAGAATGACAGCCCTCGTTGCCACCACAGCGTTCACATATTCGCGGGTCATCGTCGCGATGCCGGACATCCGCTGCAGGAAATTGAGCGCCACCCTCTCAGCAGCAAGGATGCCAGGCCCTTTTCCCCGCACACGCGCCACCACATCCCCAGGCTCCACGGCATCCCCATCGCTCATGAGCGGGACGTAATCGATGCTGCTGTTAAGCGCGTCGAAGACCCACCCGACCACCGCCAGCCCAGCAATGACCCCAGGAGCTTTGACTAAAAACTCTCCTTCCAGCCATCTGTCTCGCGGAATGGTACTCGTGCTGGTGACGTCGCCGCTGCCGATGTCCTCCTCCAAGGCCCGCACGACGATAGGCCACACGTCATCCTTCCTCACGCATTCGCTCCTCTCTGGTACCACATAGAACAGCTATACAGAGTATAGCACGATTCAGGCGCGGGGGCAACGACCAGTCGCAACCCTCCCGCAGGTTCTTCCCCCAGACCCGGGCGCGCACAAAGGACCCCGTTGAGCCAACCTTGCGCCCCCTGCACTAGAAACCTGCGGGAGGGAGCAGGAATCCCGGTCAACGACGCAAAGAGAGCACGCCAGCGTTGCCCTCAGGCAGGCGTCTCACGCCAACCAAGGGCCGCTCGCGTGCTCCCGATCCGATGTACCCTCGCGCCCGTCGCATTCGCTCCTCGGCCTTCGTGTCACCGGGCGCGCCTGTCTCTCAGCCTCCAATCATCTCCCTGATCGCGGTAATGATCTCCTCCGACTCATACGGTTTGGTGAAGTACCCCTCTGCACCCAACTCCGTAGCTTTCTTTTCCACGTCACCAGGCGGTAGAGCAGACAGGAATATTATCGGGATCAACGCAGTCTTCGCAGACATCCTCAGGCTTTCGAGCACGAAGTAGCCATCCCTGCCGGGCATTTTGATGTCGAGAAGGATCAGATCAGGCATCTCGCGCTTGGCGTACACTATTGCCTGAATCCCGTCACAAGCAGTTACGACCTCATAGCCATGAGCTCTCAGCCTCATGGTGAGCATTCCTACGACGTCAGGCTCATCATCGGCAATGAGTATCTTCTTCATCAAACACACCCCATCCCTTCACTTCACCCGGGGGCAGGCTCTCCCGGATATCTACCGCACTTGCCTCCGCGACGGTCAAGAACCGGCCAATGAATCGCCCGCCTGCCACACAAAACGCGATCAATCGCGTTACCCCGCCACCCCCACCCAATCAACACGTTTCAACGTGTTTCCCGTACCAGACGCGAATTCATTGATAGTGTCAAGTAGTCTTGACATTTGCGGTAGGCTGCATTCCAACTCTCATTATCATCAGCTTTCCAGTCACGAAGTCTGAGGGAGCCTTTTGTGGAAGCCCCCACAGAGTGTTCCATTGTCCAGGATCGAATCGACGTGTGAGGTCGAGTCTGACCAGGTTTCTCACGCCTGGGACACTCCATCGAGCTCCAATGTCAGTCCTGCGGTTGATCTCACGTATCTGCCGTTCTATTGGACTGGTTGAGCTTATCGCGTGCGGTTCAGCGGTTCGTTCGTCGAAGAACATACCGTCCGGATGTTCACGATAGGTGAAGGCATAAGGTTCAGCGGCAGCAAGGTAGTATGCTCCGTGGGTGAGATTCTGCTGACACAATGCAGCAATCAAAGCCCTCAAGTCACGGCGAGAGTGTTGTACAGGGCAATCTGGATGATACATGATCTTGCCGAGCTTGCCCATCCACACGTCAGCCTGTGCCTTTCTCAGTCCATCTCTCCAAAGTGCTCGATAGAGCTGCGTTACCAAGTGCCACCTGCAGCGTTGCTTGGGCACATCTGGAAATGTGTCATTCAGCCAGTCGACGAATGCGTCGTGACGATCAAAGAGTATACGGGCAGGCTTCACCCTCGCCAAGGGCCGGGCGGTCTCTGCCCAGGGTTCATTGACCCCAAAACATACCGGATAAACCTTGAGTTGCGGGCGCCCGTTTCTCCAGCAGCGTCCCCGGACGCTGAGTCCTAGGTTAAGGGAGCATCCGGTCTTCTTGTCAGTGGCACGCACCTTGGTGGAGTCCAGGAGTACAGGCTGACCGTCAGCTTGCTCCACATCCAAGACGACCTGTTCGCCTTTAGCCTGTGCCCAAGCATGCACAGCCGTAGCTGAGACTTGAACGTGAGCCAGCTCACTCAGGTGGGACGCGCAACGAGCATAGCTAGTCTGGCAGGCTACCCGCACGGCCTTAGCCTGGAACTCGGTTGTACTCACTTGGTATCGCCTCATACCAAACCAGGACAAGAAAGGTGAGAATGTCTTCCCACAATGGCTACACGTCACCTGCCGGAGTTTGAAAGACACACGGCCGAGACTCGACTTCCGCAACACACGAGAGCGGCTCCCCCGTCGCTTGAAACCTTTCTGGGAGTGGCACTCGGGACATGCCCAGCGGGCTTCGGCTTGATTCGCGTGTCCCCACTTGCCTCCCAACACATCATCCAGCACTCGGTCCTGACTTGCTTCAAGATACCAATTCATCAGGAGTGGCCCTATCTGTTCCACCGCTTCCTGAACAAGAATCACGATCTGGTTGACATCTAGATTGTCCGATGGTAGACTGACCTTGAGGTGGATTTCCGCCTCCGGCATAGGTTGTACCTCCTCTTAAGCGAGAGTCTGGTGCAACCTATGCTGCCATCTTTTCCCCCAAATGTCAAGACTAGATTATACTATCAACGCATTCTCGTGATGCGCAAGAAGTAGATTCAATCCCCGGAGAAAACTTCATACTACAGAAAGACGCAGTCATGTTTGGCAAGAAGAAGAAAAATGCATGACTACCTGATCGAGATGTTGGAGTGTCCCGTCTGCCATAGCGAGCTTTCGTGGACGGTGACGCGGAGTCTTGGCAGTCGCATTGAGGAGGCGGATGTCCGCTGCACTACATGCGGCGCTGCATATCCGGTTCGGGAAGGTATTGCTCTCTTCCTTACGCCGGATTTGCCCCGCAACGACCTGTGGGAGCATGTGGATAGCGGCCTGACGACGTACCTCCGCGAGCATCCTGAAGTCGAGCGCCAATTGATGGATGTGCCCCTGGCGGATATGGCTCCCGCCGACCAGTTCTTCCGCGCGCTGGTGCTGGAAGAGCGGGGGATGTATGGTCAGGCGAAGACAGCGGAGCAAGTTGCCAATGCAGGACTGTACACTCGGGAGTACCTGGCCTGCTCCGAGAGCCAGTTCAACTACGTTATCGAACGCCTTTCCTCGTCGGATGGGCCGATCGTGGACCTGGCCTCGGGGCGAGGAGCACTGGCCGAAAGACTGGCCTCCAGACTCGACCGCTCCCTCGTCGTCACTGACTTCAGCCCGCGGGTGCTGCGCCGCAATCGCCGATGGTTGGAATTCCTTGGGTTGTACGACAAGGTGAGCCTACTCGCCTTTGACGCGCGCCGAACGCCTTTCAAGGATCGTGCAGTAGGGACTCTGACGACCTACCTGGGGCTATCTAATATTGAGGAGCCTGCCGATTTGCTGCTCGAACTGCGGCGTATCGTCGAAGGGGGATTCTTGGCTATCTCACACTTCTTCCCGGAAGAGGACGAAGCCAACGCGGCCGCGATTCGAGAGGCAGGTCTTTCCCCACTGCTCTTCCGTCGTTCGGCTCTGGACCACTTCGCGGCCGCTGGCTGGCTGATGGAGCTGGCCAATATGTGCGTGGGGGAATCGATCCCCACTCCCCGTAGCGTGTTGCTCGATGGTGCCGGCGTCGACGCTCTTCCCGTGGTAGAGACTGTCTTGCAGTGGTGTGTGCTGGTTGCGAGTTGAATCCGCTCTGCTATGCTGTTACCTGGCTCTCGAAACGCCACACTTGCGTTTGTGCTCAGGAGATAGTATATTATGCGCGACATTGTATGTGTACTGGACCATTATCATGATGCGGAGGTGACCTATGGCCGGATTCCCTGAACCAGCTCGACCATTGGCAGAATTGAAGCCGAAACACGAGTTCTTCGTCGGGATTGACTCTGATGGCTGTGCTTTCGATACGATGGAGATCAAGCACAAGGAGTGCTTCATCCCGAACATCATCAAGTACTGGGGGCTTCAGCCAGTCTCCAAGTACGCTCGTGAGGCCGGAGAGTTCGTCAATCTCTACTCAAAATGGCGCGGCGTTAACCGCTGGCCCGCGCTGGTGATGGTCTTCGATCTATTGCGGGAGCGACGTGAGGTGCAGGAGCGCAACTTCGTGCCACCGGAAGCGCCAGATATCCACAAGTTCATCGCCGCCGAAGCATTCCCTAAGAGCAACGATGGTCTTAGTGCGTACATGAAGGAACATAGCAGCCCGGAGCTGGAGACGGCGTTGGCCTGGACGATTGCCGTGAACGACACCGTGGCCGACATGGTGCACGATGTGCCGCCCTATCCTCATATGCGCGAGAGTCTGGACCTCCTGGCCGACAAAGCCGATATGATCGTTGTCTCCAGTACCCCCGTCCGGGCACTGACCAGCGAGTGGCACGAGCATGATATCGCGAAGTACGTGCGCGTCATCGCTGGCCAGGAGATGGGCAACAAAGCCCTGCACTTGAAGCTAGCGGCCGGCGGTAAGTACCCCGAGGATCGCATCCTCATGATAGGCGACGCGCCGGGAGACATGAGGGCGGCCCAAGCCAACAATGCGCTCTTCTACCCCATCAATCCTGGGAACGAGGCCGAGTCCTGGCTGCGTTTCTATGAAGAGGCGATGAGCAGATTCCTCGCGGGGCAGTATGCCGGCGATTACGAGGCCAAGGTAATCGCTGAGTTCGAGGCGGTGCTGCCAGAAGTGCCCCCTTGGAAACTGGGATAGACCGGACAAAGGCTGGGCAAGGATGGAGTGCGGGCAGGCGAAGCTCCGATTCCTTCTTTGCCGGAGTGGAAAGCATGATTGTAGCGGAAGGTCACACCGACAGACTCTTGACAGAAGAGGATGTGCGGGAGCTGGTTGCCGGGGCGCTAGGTCAGGCCGAGCTTGATGGCAAACGTGTGCTTGTCATCATTCCCGACAGCACTCGCACAGCGCCTGTCCCGCTCCTGTTTCGCCTTTTGCATGAGATCTTGTGGGATCGGGTGAAGGCACTGGATTACCTCGTGGCTTTGGGAACTCACCCGCTGATGAGCGCGGATGCCCTGAACGCGCATTTGTGTGTTACGGCTGAGGAACGGGCTACGAAATATCAGGGGATTCGAGTCTTCAACCACCGCTGGGACCTGGGGGAGACCTGTGCCAATATCGGCACTATCTCGCGCGAGGAGATCGAGGGTATCACCAGGGGACTGCTCTCGCAGGACTTGCCGGTTACTATCAATCGCCTCATCTTTGACTATGACCAGCTCATCATTTGCGGGCCGGTCTTCCCCCACGAGGTGGTAGGCTACTCCGGCGGCACCAAGTACTTCTTCCCGGGCGTTTCTGGCCCTGAAGTCACCAACTTCACCCACTGGCTGGGCGCGCTGATGACTTCCCTGGCCATTATCGGCACCCGCGACACCCCCGTGCGAGCCGTGATCGACCGGGCGGTCTCGTTCATCGATGTGCCACAACTGTTCTTCAACATGGTGGTCACTCATGATGGACTCGCGGGGCTCTACATTGGGGAATATGCAGAAGCCTGGCCCCAGGCTGTGGAACTATCGTCCCGAATTCACGTTCACTACGTGGATAGGACCTTCAAGCGTGTCCTGTCCATCGTGCCTGAGATGTATGACGACATCTGGACCGCGGCCAAGGGGATGTACAAGCTGGAGCCGGTGATTGCCGACGGAGGAGAGGTCGTCATCTACGCCCCGCACATCGACGAGATCTCCTACACCCACGGTCGTGTCCTGGACCGGATCGGCTACCACGTGCGGGACTACTTTGTCAAGCAGTGGGATCGGTTCAAAGATATGCCCTGGGGCGTGCTGGCTCATTCGACCCACCTGCGCGGTGCAGGGACCTACGATGCCGAGACTGGCGTCGAGCGCGCTCGCATCAAGGTAACGCTCGCTACCAGGATTCCGCTAGAGCGATGCGAGCGCGTAAACCTCGGCTATCTGGACCCGGCAGGCGTTAACTTGAGTGAGTGGCTGGGTCGAGAGGCCGAGAGCATTCTGGTGGTGCCCAAGGCGGGGGAAACGCTGTATCGACTCAATAAATAGGCAGACCTGAGTTTCGTATATTCAAGAATCTGGGAGGCAGAGATGGGCAAAGCTGACATAGGAGTGATTGGGCTTGCGGTGATGGGTGAGAATCTGATTCTCAACACGGAGAGCAAGGGCTTCACTGTAGCTTGCTTCAACCGCACGGTCAGCAAGGTGGACAGTTTCATCAGCGGACGCGCTAAAGGCAAGAATATCATCGGCTGTCACAGCGTCGAGGAATTCTGTGATCAATTGGCCATGCCTCGCAAGGCGATGCTGATGGTCAAAGCCGGCAAACCGGTGGACGATTTCATCGAGCTCCTGCTGCCACACCTGGACGAGGGCGATATCATCATTGATGGTGGCAACAGCAACTATCATGATACCATCCGGCGGACTCGCTACGTGGAGAGCAAGGGACTCAGCTACATTGGCACTGGTGTGTCCGGTGGCGAAGAAGGGGCTCTGCTCGGGCCGAGCATCATGCCTGGGGGGACCCCGGCGGCCTGGCCTTACGTCAAACCCATTTTTCAGGCCATAGCTGCCAAGGTGGCCGACGGGACTCCCTGTTGCGATTGGGTGGGCAGCAACGGCGCCGGACACTTTGTGAAGATGGTTCACAACGGCATCGAGTACGGCGACATGCAGATGATCTGCGAGGCCTACTTCCTGATGAAGCATCTGCTGGGCATGAGTCCCGGGGAGATGCACGAGGTATTCGCCGACTGGTATGAGGGCGATCTGAATAGCTACCTCATCGAGATCACCAGGGACATCCTGGCCAAGGTAGATGACGAGACCGGCAAACCGATGGTTGACGTGATCCTGGACACGGCGGGACAGAAGGGAACGGGGAAGTGGGCCAGTCAGACGGCGCTGGACCTGGGAGCGCCTGCTCCCACAGTGGCCGAAGCGGTGTTCGCCCGTTTTCTTTCGGCCCTCAAAGAGGACCGGGTGGCCGCCAGTGAGATACTGGTCGGACCCCAGGCTGAGTTCGATGGGGATCGCGAGGCTTTCATCGAGGCCATTCGTCAGGCGCTCTATGCTAGCAAGATGTGCTCCTACGCCCAGGGATTCCAGCTCATGAAAATGGCCGCTGCAGAGTTCGGCTGGGATCTGAAGTATGGACAGATTGCTCTAATGTGGCGCGAAGGCTGCATCATCCGAGCCCAGTTCCTGGAGCGTATCAAGGAAGCGTTCGACGAGAACCCGGGCCTGGCCAACGTGCTGCTAGCGACTTACTTCAAGGAAGCCATTGACCGGAGCCAGACCTCCTGGCGCGAGGTGGTGGCCGCCGCCGTTACCCATGGCATTCCCGTACCGGCCTTCAGCAGTGCTCTGGCCTACTACGACAGCTACCGGAACGCGCGCCTGCCAGCTAACTTACTCCAAGCACAGCGCGACTACTTCGGTGCTCATACCTACGAGCGAGTGGACAAGCCACGCGGCGAGTTCTTCCACACAAACTGGACGGGTACTGGTGGAGCTACGGCTGCCACGACCTACAATGCCTAGATTGAATGCGGACTAATATTGGAGGTGTCAATGTGAAACGACCACAAAATGTCGTCGTCGCCCAGAGCGGTGGCCCGACCCCGGTGATCAATGCTTCCCTGCGCGGCGTGGTGGATGTCTGTCACGCCTATCCCGATGTCTTCGGTACGGTCTATGCCGGGTATCATGGTATAGAGGGTGTGCTGAAGGAGGAGTTGCTGAATCTGTCTGAGCAGCCGGCGGAGGAGATGGCTCTGTTGAGCGTCACGCCGGCAGCCGGTGCCATCGGCACTTGCCGCTACAAGCTGCGAGCGAACCAACAGGAAGACCTCGAACGAACCATCGAGGTCTTCAAGGCACACGACGTGGGCCATTTCTTCTACATCGGCGGCAACGACTCGATGGACACCGCCGATAAGGTCGCCAGGCTGGCCCACGAGAAGGGGCTGGACCTGGGCTCCACGGGCGTGCCCAAGACCATTGACAATGACGTCGGTGATAGTGAGTTCAAAGTAATAGATCACACGCCAGGCTATGGCAGCGTGGCGCGCTACTGGGCGCTCTGCGTGCAGCATGCCAACGAGGAGAACCGTGGTTCGTGTCCCGCCGATCCTGTGCTGGTGATACAGGCGATGGGGCGCAAGATTGGCTTTATCCCTGCGGCAGCACGCCTCGCGGACCCCGACAGGGAGATGCCCCTCCTCATCGCGATGAAGGAGTCCGAACTGAGCGTGCCTGAGTTAGCCGATAGGGTGAACGAGATGCTGCGAGCACGTGGCCGTTGCGTGCTGGTCATCAGTGAGGGTTTCCCGGTGGGGGACCTGGGTGAGTTGAAGGATTCCTTTGGGCACACCGAATTCTCGTCCAGCAAGATGTCCGTCGAGCGTGCGGTGGTCAACTATCTCAACAGCGTCGGTCTGGCGACGCGCGGGCACGCGCGGGGTAATACGCCGGGCACCGACCAGCGACACAATATGATCTACGCTTCGACGGTGGACCTGGAGGAAGCTTATCGCGTGGGACAGGAGGCGGCCCGTATCGCTGCCGAAGAGGGATCAGGTTATATGGCCACGATCTTGCGCGAACCAGGACTGATCTACGATGTGCGCTACGACAAGGTTCCGCTTTCAGTGGTTGCCAACTCGGAGCGCAGCTTCCCGGAGGCATGGATCGCCACCAGTAGGCTCGACGTGACGGACGATTTCGTCCGCTACGCGCGACCTCTCATTGGAGACAGTTGGCCGACGATTCCGCTGGTAGACGGCCGGCAGCGTTTTGCGCGACTTCGTCCCATCTTTGCGGCGACCGAGCTACCCCCTTACGTGCCCCAGGCTATTCGCTAGGGCAACTCGAGGAGCAGGTTCGGGGTTGTTGAAAAAGCCCTTCGCCAGACTTCGGAAGTCTTCAGTGAGGCAACGGCCATCTGCAACCTGATGGGCCATCTGCAACCCGATGGGCCATCTGCAACCCGATGGGCCATCTGCAATCAGATGGACCTCCTGCAATCAGATGGACCTCCTGCTCACGACAAACTTCCGAAGTCTTGTTTTACTATCCTCTTGACAGCGCTTTGCCGGGGTTGTACATTGGTGCTATAATATTTATTGAAAGACGTTTTCATTAAGGATACGCGATGACCAACTGGGAAGAGTGCCTTACGGAAGCCGGTTGCCGTATCACTGCCTCACGACGCGCGGTGGCCCAGGTGCTTCTCGATATATCCGCGCCCATCTCTCCACAAGAGCTGTTTGAGCTCGGGACGTTGATTCATCCGAAGCTAGGACTGGTCACCGTCTACCGGACGCTGGCACTCCTGGAGAGCTTGGGATTGGTACGTCGCATCCACCGCGATGATGGGTGCCACGCTTACCTGTCGTCCTCGCCTGGTCATCGTCACGCGCTTGTGTGCCGGAGATGTGGGCAGGCGGTGGAGTTCCGTGGCGGTGATGACCTGGAGACGTTGGCGAGGCGAGTTGAAGCCACCACGGGGTTTCAGGTGGACGATCATCTGTTGCAGTTGGCGGGCCTTTGCCCGGGTTGCCAGGATAGGTAGTCGCTTTCCTTTATCATCGATTAACGGAGGCTCTTGTGCGAGAGAAAGGGAGAAGACAGTCAGTGTCAAGAAGCTCCAACTGGGGCAGCCGGGTATTCTTGCTGATTCTGTTACTATCAGTTGGCTGCAGTCCGGTCGCGACACCTGAAAGCACGGGCAAGATCAAGGTCACTGTGAGTATTCTGCCCCAGCAGTACTTCGTCGAACGAATCGGTGACCAGTACGTGGACGTGAATGTGATGGTTCTGCCGGGATCGAGTCCGGCAACCTATGAGCCTAAGCCGGAGCAGCTCAAGGCACTGAACCTGGCGGATGCCTACGTGAGCATCGGCGTGCCCTTCGAGAATGCCTGGCTGGAGAGGATCGCGTCGGCAAATCCAGACATGCTGATGGTGGACACGACACAGGGAATCGAACGCGTAGGGGATGATCCACACATCTGGCTCTCGCCGAAGCTGGTCAAGGTCCAGGCACAGACGATCTACGACGCCCTGGCCCAGCTTGACCCCACCCATAAGGCAGCGTACAAAGCTAACCTGAACGGCTTCTTGGTGGACATTGATGCCTTGGATACTGAAATCCGCACTACACTGGCAGGCGTCAAGAGCCGCAAGTACATGGTATTCCATCCTTCGTGGGGCTACTTCGCGCGCGACTACGATCTGGAGATGATCTCTATTGAGATTGGTGGTCAGGAGCCCAGTGCGGCTGAACTGGCGGATCTGATTGGAGAGGCCAGGGAAGAGGGTATCAAGATCATCTTCGCACAGCCGGAGTTCAGCACGCGGGACGCGGAGACCATCGCCCGGGAGATTGGCGGCGAGGTACTACTCATCAGTCCGTTGGCCCTGGATTGGCTGGATAACCTGCGCAAGGCCGCTGGAGTATTTGCTAAGGCGTTGGGTCAGTAGTGATCTACTCTGCTGTCTTCACCTTGGCTCAAGGTAGGTCCGCGAGCCAGAAGTATGTAGGAGGGGATATGACACAACCGACAGCGACAGAGACTCCGCGAGAGGTGATCTCAGTACGGCACGTTTGGGCGGGCTATGACCACGAACCTGTGCTGGAGGACATCAACCTCTCGGTCGGGGAATTAGACTTCATCGGTCTTATTGGCCCGAACGGTGGCGGCAAGACGACGCTGCTAAAGGTGCTGTTGGGGTTGCTCCCCCCGATGCGGGGCGAGGTGCGTGTTATGGGCCAGAGTGTTCAGGAGGGCCTGCACCACATCGGCTATGTGCCCCAGGCGGTGGAACTCGACCGTGATTTTCCCATCAAAGTGTGGCACGTGGCTCGAATGGGGCGATTGGGAAAGTGTGGCCTGTTGCAGCGCTACACCGCCAAGGACGATAAAATCGTCGCCGAAGCGCTCCGTAGCGTGGAGATGTTGGATCTGCGTGATCGCCCCATCGGCGAGTTGTCAGGGGGGCAGAGGCAGCGGGTCTACATCGCCCGGGCGCTGGCGAAAGAGCCCACCATACTCTTGCTGGACGAGGCGATGGCCAGTGTTGACCCGCAGGTGAGCGCCAGCATTTATGACCTGCTCAGCCAGTTGAATGAGCGGATCACCATCCTGATGATCTCCCACGATATGACCGCTATCTCGTCGCACGTCAAGACCGTGGGCTGCTTGAACCGACGGCTGTTCTATCATGGTGGTGAGCATCTCACGCCGGAGATGCTGGAGCTGGCGTATCGTTGCCCCATAGAGCTCATTGCCCACGGTGTGCCGCACCGTGTCTTTCCGAAGCACGACGTCGAGGAGGCTCGGAGATGATCGAGGCACTACAATTCGATTTCATGCGCAATGCCCTGATGGCAGGAGTATTGGTCAGCATCGCCTGTGGTATCATTGGCACCTACGTGGTCATCAACCGCATCGTCTTCCTCAGCGGCGGCATTGCCCACGCGGCGTACGGTGGCATTGGCCTGGGGTACTTCTTCAAGTTCAACCCCGTGTTGGGCGCTATCATCTTCAGCCTAGCCTCTGCATTGGGTATGGGCATGGTACACCGCAAGACCCGGCAGCGGGCGGACACCATCATAGGCGTTATGTGGGCCATCGGCATGGCCCTGGGGATCATCTTCGTGGATCTGACGGAAGGCTACAAAGCTGACTTGATGAGCTACCTGTTCGGCAGCATACTGGCTGTACCGTCAAGTGACCTGCTGATCATGCTGGCGCTGGACATCGTGATCATACTACTCGTGATGCTCTTCTACAAGGAGTTGCTGGCGGTTTCCTTCGATGAGACCTTCGCGGCTGTGAGTGGCGTGCCGGTGGACGCCATCTACTTGATGCTGGTGTCTATGATCGCGCTCACGGTCGTGATGATGATGCGAGTGGTGGGACTGATCATGGTCATCGCCTTGCTCACCATGCCGGCAGCCATCAGTGGAATGCTCGTCAGGGATATGAAGAAGATGATGGTCCTGGCGATTCTCCTGGGCGTGCTCTTCACCACGACTGGCCTGTGGCTCTCCTACCATCTGAATCTGACTTCCGGCGCGACGATCATCCTCGTCTCGGGTTTCGCGTACCTGCTAGCCATGGCGTCGAGGCCTTTGCTGCGACCAATGTGGCCCGAGAGCGGGCAGTAGCCACAGGAAACAGTCTCCAGGCACAACCGATCTGGTAATGGGGTCGACCCGAGATTGGACAGACTACTGCTACTTCAGCGCTCCTCGGATATCTCTCTGGACAATCCGCACTGGATCGACAACAACGCAAATGAGGCCTTGATCTTCCATAGTATTGTTTGCATCCAAGAGCGCAGCGGAAAGACGTTCAAGATCCAAATCTCATGGTTGACGCGGTGCAGCTCTTGTCGTACTATATGAGGGACCTTCCTCTCATAGTCGGGTCAGCAGAAGTTTCGGAGCGCTGGAGGAATACATGACAGACATTCTCAGGGGACAGGCAAGAGCGTTATTGAGGCGGGCTCTTGACGACCCATCTGCTGAATTCCGTGAAGGGCAATGGGAGGCAATTGAGCGCTTGATCCAAGGCCGTGCGAAATTACTGGTCGTTCAGCGCACAGGATGGGGCAAGAGCGTGGTATACTTCCTGGCAACTCGGCTGCTGCGTGACCAGGGCGCCGGCCCCACCCTTTTACTCTCGCCGCTCTTGGCTCTGATGCGCAATCAGATGGCGATGGCAGAGCGTTTGGGAGTACACGCCGCTACCATCAACTCCAGCAATCGCAGCGAATGGGAGCAAGTGAAAACCGAGGTGCTGGCTGATAGGGTCGACATCCTGCTTATCTCTCCCGAGAGACTGGCCAATGATGAGTTCCGGGAGAGTATTCTATTGCCAATAGCAGAACGGGTTGGGCTGTTTGTGGTAGATGAGGGGCACTGCATTTCTGACTGGGGACACGACTTCCGTCCAGATTACCGGCGTATTGTACGTGTTCTTCAAGCATTGCCGCCGAACATCCCAGCGCTGGTAACTACAGCAACAGCTAACGACCGCGTAGTGCAGGATATAGTGGATCAACTGGGCCATAACTTGCAGGTAATACGTGGGCCACTTGGACGGTCCAGCTTACGTCTGCAGAATATCTACTTGGGCAACCAGGCTGCAAGAATGGCCTGGCTGGTAGAGCATCTGCCCAGTATGCCAGGGAGCGGAGTAATCTATACGCTCACAATCAAAGATGCACAGCGTCTAGCTGCCTGGTTGCAGTCTCAGGGCATAAGCGCGTACAGCTATTGGGGCAGGCTGAACTCAGAGGATCGCATTCGCTTGGAGAATCAGTTACTGAACAACGAGGTCAAAGCGCTGGTAGCGACGACGGCCTTGGGGATGGGATTTGACAAGCCAGACCTGGGGTTTGTCATTCATTTCCAACGCCCAGGTTCGGTGATTCACTATTATCAGCAAGTTGGGCGTGCCGGGCGCGCTATCGACCAAGCGTATGGTATTCTACTGAGTGGTGATGAAGACCAAGAGATCACTGACTACTTCATTCGAGCAGCATTCCCACCAGAAGGACACGCTGAGCAAGTGCTGGATGCCTTGAGTCTTGCTGAAGATGGCCTATTGGTGCGAATGCTAGAGGAAAGGGTGAACCTGGCCCAAGGCCAGATTCAAAAGGTACTCAAGCTACTTGCTGTTGAAACCCCATCCCCGGTTAGCAGGCGCGGGTCGCGTTGGTATAGAAACCCCGTGCCCTATGTTCCGGATCGCGAGAAGATCGAGCGTCTAACCCTGATCCGTAAGCAGGAACAACGAAAGATGTTGGAATACACGCACAGCCAGGATTGTCTGATGGCATTCCTGCAAAGGGAACTCGACGATCCAAAGCCAGTTCCTTGTGGCCGCTGCGCAGTCTGCTTAGGCAAGCCACTGCTGCCGGAAACCTGCTCTACTGCAGTCGCTAGTCAGGCTGCTCAGTTCCTACGTCGCACAGATCAGGTGATCGTGCCACGTAAGATGTGGGTAGTACGGCCCGGCAGAATCCCTGAGCATTTGAGAGCTGAAGAAGGTCGTTCTCTCTGTCTGTGGGGCGATGCTGGGTGGGGAGAGTTGGTCAAACGTGGGAAACAGGTGGACGGCCGTTTCGATCAGAGGCTGGTTCTTGGTGCTGCTGAAATGATTCGTAAGCGTTGGAAGCCTGAGCCGTTCCCTCTTTGGGTAACGTGCGTACCATCCTTAAATCACCCTACTCTCGTCCCTGACTTCGCTCGACGCCTGGCGCAACAGCTAGGCCTGCGCTTTGTTGAATGTGTTCAAAAGGTTCGTCAGACAGAACCTCAGAAATTGATGAACAACAGCTATCAACAAGCCCGGAATCTTAAGGGAGCATTCGTGGTCGAACCGTGGGCCGGTATCGGAGGTCCGGTTCTGCTAGTCGATGACATGGTGGACTCCCGATGGACGTTGACAGCAATTGCAGCGTTGCTCAGGCACGCGGACAGTGGCCCCGTGTATCCAATGGCCCTCGCCGATACCAGTAGGACGGGATAAGTGATCTATGGCTAGTCCGCTTCTCAGTTCAGATACTCAGGCGATTCTGCTGTTATGTGGAAGGCTGGGGTACGCGCCAACGGAGAGCGCCAAGGCTCTGAATCTCCGTGAGTACAACCACCTCGCCCAGGTACTTCACAGGAACGGTATGCGTCCAGCAGACTTGCTCCGGCCTGATGGGGTGAAGGAATTGCAGAAGACCAAGATGCCATTGGTCGATCCTGACAGACTAGTTGCCCTATTGGCGCGAGGAGCTGCCCTGGCCCTGGCCGTGGAGAGTTGGGGCAGCAAGGGGATATGGATCCTCAGTCGAGCCCACAGTGGCTATCCTCATAGGCTCAAGAAGAAGCTAGGGCATCTGGCACCACCAATACTGTATGGTATTGGCGACAAGACACTACTATCCGATGGCGGACTGGCCGTTGTCGGTTCTCGAGATGTGGATAGTGAGGGGCTAGATTTCACGAGCAAGGTTGTCTCTATCTGCGCCAGGCAGGGTATCCAGATAATCTCCGGTGGCGCTCGCGGTGTCGACAGGAAAGCAATGGAATCAGCTTTGGATGAAGGCGGCAATGTGATCTGCGTTCTGGCCAATAATTTAGCGCGCGCTGCTGTCTCTCGTCAGTACCGAGTTTCCATCATGGAGAGATCGTTGGTGTTGGTCTCACCATATGATCCTGACGCTGGGTTTGCAGTAGGTCGTGCGATGGGTCGCAATAAACATATGTACGCCCTGAGCGACTGGGCACTGGTAGTTAGCTCGTCATTTGGTAAGGGGGGTACTTGGGCTGGTGCAACCGAGAACCTCAAGCGCAAGTGGACACCGCTTTTCGTGCGATCCGGTGATATGGTGCCTGATGGCAACAGGCATCTTATAGAGCGCGGTGGTACTTCGATGCCGTCAGACGTCCTGAGTGGCGAGGTCGATCTGCGCGAGTGGTTCGCGAGGATGCGCGTCCAGAGCAATTCAAAGGAGACGGAGAATGTCAGGTACACTGCAATTCCCCGCCAGCTAGCACTCAAGGAAGGTGAACCAAGTGAGCTCTACGTCGAGGCAGAGAGTCCAGCAGATTCTGGGAGCCAGAAGAAGTCCACAGCCCACCAGCAACTCGACCTACCCCTTGATCAATGACAGCGCACCGGAGGATGGCCAAACGTCAGAACCTCGAGGGTCATGATGGTGTCATACCTCCTTCGCGCGGGTTTGATCTGTAGGCCATCCTTCCCACCGGTGGCTAAGTTGTGCATCGGGGCGCGGCAGCCAACAAGAAAGGATCCCCCAGATCTGGCCGCCGGGAGGCTTGGACGAATGGCAAATACCGGTGTCGAGGGTTGTTCGGCTCTCCTCCGTCCGTGGCCTCTCCTGGAAGTTTACACAACGTTTCGAGCACTTGGCGCACACTCTCAGAAAGCTCTGTATGCCTTCCCTGGACAACGAATCTCCGGAGCCGCTTACCTGGTAGCCATGATAGGGAAACCTTTCGTATACCATGCCCGCGCGGAAGTGGGGACCTGACGAGACGCTTATTTCGAGTCAAATGGCTGAGGAGCGCGTTGGCGTCGTCCCTCAGTTGCTGTATAATGACCTCTGACAGCATTGTGGCCGTAGACGACGGTTGGTGGAAGCCCCCCTTGCGTGAGTCAGGTGTAGTAGCTATTCCCTGTGACGCCCTGACTTTGCTCGTCCACTTGTTGCACTTTAGTTGAAAGAGTTCGGAATGATCGAGCAATGGAAGCATCAAGCCAGCCAACTCAAGGTGGAGACTTATGCTCTCTATCTGGCTTGCAGGGATCCAAGGGTGCCCTGGTACGCCAAAGCATTCGTGGCCATTGTAGTGGGATATGCCTTCAGTCCTATAGACCTGATCCCAGACTTCATCCCTGTCCTTGGATATCTGGATGATCTCGTTCTGGTTCCGCTGGGCATTACTCTGGCGATTCGGATGATACCCAAGACGGTCTTGGAAGAATGTCGGGCCAATGCGGCGGAGTTGCTGAACCAGGACAAACCCAGAAACTGGGTGGCTGCAAGTATCATCGTGCTCGTCTGGCTTCTTTCTTTAGCATTGGTTGGAGCCGTCGTGCTTCGGACCATTAAGGAGTGAGTGATCTGTGGAGAAAGTAAAATGAAGATGAAGAGAACATACACATTGATAGTCCTAGGGATACTCATTGTTGGTGTCGCCATTGCCGGCTGTGGGCGAGGTGCTGGCCTGGAACCAACCGCGTTGCCGGTCGAAACGCCCACGAGAACCAGAATCCCAAGAATAACTCCTACAGGATCATCGACGGAGGCATTGATCACCAGAGAGACCACCAGCGAACCCCAGGCGGATCTCCCTGTAGCTACGACGATTCCTGCCCCGTCTGCAACGGCGACCATGGAGCTGCCGGCTGTGGCTGAAACTGCACAGGTCGACAGCATAAGCATTGCCGTCACGGAGTCGGCCCCAATCAGGGTCAGTGTTACAATCCATGGCAATTTCCCCGATACTTGCACAAGGCTGAAGAGCGTGAGTCAGATGTCGGACGGGAATATCGTCATACTGCGCGTATACACTGAGAGTCTCGATGGCAGGGAGTGCAATCAGCAGTTAGTGCCCTTCGAGGAGATCGTGGATTTGGATCTAGAGGGATTGGCTCCTGGGGAGTACGAACTCGATGTCAACGGTGTCACGAATACCTTTGTGCTGCTTTCCATTGAGCCGCCAGCACCTGTGGAGGAAACCCCACCCTCGTACGAAGGATGGGTGCTCCACGACTGCAATGATCTAGGGGTCCGTCTGCATGTTCCCGCCGACTGGAGTGTTGCGCGCGATCCGGGTCAGTGCGGGCTCGCTCCCCTGGGCAGCGATGATCCGAATGTGCTGACCATCGAACTTGTCATGGACGTGCCTGATAACGTGAAGGACGAGATGGATGCGCTGGCGGATTTCCTTGCCCGACGGTTACGGGATCAGGGCGAGACGAGCTTCCTGGTGAGGTCAATTGCCTACGGGGGATTTGAGGGGTTGAAGTTCACCGGCCGTGCCGATGTCTGTTCCGAGGCATACATCCCGGCTTACGACAGAGTCATCAAGATCACGGTTGCGACTGCTGGCTGCGACGCGGAAGGAGAAATCGACATTCCAGAGTACGATGCCATCATAGCGTCGCTGGAGTTCTATGAGATACGCTAGGGCATTGGGCCTGTCTTGGGCATGGCCGGGAGAGAGAAAGCTCTTCGTTTAGTAGCTGTAAAGGAAGCATCATGCAGAGTCATGTGTGGCAGATGGTAGAAGGTGACTGGGGGGCAGTACGCTCGATTTACGAAGAGGGCATCGCCACAGGCAACGCAACCATTGAGACGGAAGCTCCAGGATGGTGGGTATCTAGCGAAGAGCAGGAGGCGATGGGCTGAAGAGAGAGGATCATGCCATGAATGCTCGAGAGGTTACTGCACTGGGAGAGGATATCTCCACACTGGTTCAAGCGGGACACATGAAACAAGCCTATTCCCTGTTGGCTCCAGTTCTTGCCCAACGCACGTCCTTCCCCCTCCTGGGCCGCACCGGGGATGCCGTGGGCGTGGGATCGTTGCAGCCGGTGAATGACTTCCTGGAGCACATCGCGGTGGCAGGGACTATGGGCGGTTGGGTGGTTATCGCTAGCGCGCTGGGGCGGCAGTTGGACCGCGACCCCGCCGGCGCCTTTGCCCGTTGCCGGGCCTTCATCGTCGCCGCCGATGTCTGGTACGGCCCGGACATATTGGGGGAGAGAGTGTCGGGGCCCGCGCTGGTGTCCGACTTCGAGCCCACGCTGGCTCTTCTCGCCCACTGGCGTGAGGATGCCAATCGCTGGGTACGGCGAGCCGTGGGAGTCAGCGTCCATTTCTGGACCAAGCGTTCCCGAGGCAGAGAGGAGCATACTGCCCAGGCGGAAGCCTTACTGGCCTTTCTCGATCCCATGTTCGAGGAGTGGGACATGGACGCCGTCAAGGGCGTCGGCTGGGGATTGAAGACCTTGGGCCGGTATTACCCTCACCTGGTGACCAATTGGCTGGCACAGCAGGTCGTACACCGCCAGCGCCACCATCGGGCACTGATGCTGCGGAAGGCCCTCACCTATCTCTCCGAGGAGCAGCGTACGCGTGCTACGGGGGGTGGAAGTTGATGCCCCTGGAATTCGAGGAATACCGCCCTCGCAAGATCGTCAACGTCCACCGCCACGTGGATGGTGCCTGGTTCTGGGACAAGTACTCCGCTCATCCCTACGTGGGGTGTCGCAGCGGCTGTGAGTTCTGCTACCAGCGGGGCGGCCACTACCTAGGGCGGCGGGACCCGGATACCTTCGACACTCTGATTCGGGTCAAAGTCAACGCCGTGGAGCTGCTGCGGAAGGAACTCTCCCGTCTGGATCGCGACGTGATTACCTGCGGAGATTGGCAGCAGCCTGCCGAAGAACGCTACCGGCTCTCACGTGGCATGTTGGAGGTGGTGCGCGACCTTGGGTTCCCACTGTTCATCGTCGAACGCTCTCCTCTGCTCTCCCGCGACTTGGACATCCTGATGGAGATCAACCACCAAGCCTGGGTGGGGGTGGTCTACAGCATAAGCAGCCTGGATCCGGCCCTCAAACAGGCCTTTGAGCCACGTAGCCCCGGGGTGAACTTCCGCCTGGAGGCCATGGAGAAGTTGGCTGCCGCCGGCATTACGGTTGGCACCGCGCTGATGCCAGTCCTCCCTTTGGTCGGCGATGACGAGGGACATCTGGAGGACGTGATCCGGGCTACCAAGGATCACGGGGGCTCCTTCGTGATGGGCGGTGGCCTGACGATGGATGGGGTTCAGGCAGAGCGAACACTGGAGGCGGCCCGGAGGTTGGACCCGGCTCTAGAAACTCGATGGCGGAGATTCTACAAGTGGGAGGTGGGGGC
>JAKLPW010000173.1 GCA_022013675.1 Anaerolineae bacterium
CACCAGACGGAGCGCAAGATCTACATGTTCGGCATCGGCACGACTTTCCGCAATCTCAAGTATCCCTTCGTCTGGTACGACATCCTGCACGTGATGGATGTGCTGAGCCGGTTTCCCTTCGTGCACTCGGATCCGCGCTTCCGGGAGATGATGGCGACGATCACGGCCCAGGCCGATGAGGCGGGGCGCCACACCGCCGGGTCGATGTACCGCGCCTGGAAGGGGTGGAGTTTCGCGGACAAGAAGCAGCCATCGGCGTGGTTGACGTTCCTGGTGCTGCGGCTGCAGAAGCGCACGGGGATGGCCGGTTCCTGATACCAACGCAGGCTGTCTCAGTTATCACTGTGCGGTGTCATTGCCTGCGAGACTGAGCGTGAATCCTGGAGGTAGGGGCAGTTTGGAATCCGCGGGAGCCGTAGGAATGCCAGCCTGATCCCAAACCCGCCCCCACTACTAGCGGATCGCCTTCCCTCCCTACAACGCCTCTTTGCACGGTGCGACGTACCCCGGGCCGTATGCGAGGAGCCCGTTTAGCCACCGGAGCTTCAGATGCAGGGGTCGAGCTTTCTCACCAAGCGCCACGGGCATTCCCCTTACCTGGCAAGCAAGGCTTCCCGCATCCTCTCCAGAGCTTCGGTCAACATAGATCGCGGGCAGCCAAAGTTCAGCCGAACGAACCCCTCGCCGCCATGGCCAAAGACCGCGCCGTCATTCACAGCAACCTTGGCCTGCTTGAGGAAGAACTCGTGGGGATTGCCGGGGATGCCGGCCTCCCGACAATCTAGCCAGGCCAGGTAGGTCCCCTCCGGCCTGCTCATGGTGATGCCGGGGAGATGCTCCTCGACATACTGGACCAGCCAATCGAGGTTGGCACCAAGATAGCGCAGCACCTCGTCCAGCCAGGGTTGACAATCACGATAAGCCGCCAGGGCGGCGGCGTATCCCATGACATTCACATCGTGGACCAAACCCATCTGGGTCGCCGCGATCTTCTTGCGCAGTTCCTGATTCTGGACAATGGCCACTGAGCAACAGAGACCTGGAATGTTGAAGGTCTTGCTGGGTGCTATCAACGTGACGGTCTTGTCGGCGATCTCGGGACTCAGGGAGGCTGTCGGGATATGGCGGCTGCCTTCGAACACCAAATCGCAGTGGATCTCATCGGAGCAAATGACGACGTTGTGACGCAGGCAGATCTCGGCCATCTGCTCCACTTCCTCCCGTCGGAAGACACGGCCTACGGGATTGTGTGGGTTGCACAGGATGAATACGCGGGTGCGGTCTGTGATGGTCTCCTGGAAGAGGTCCATATCGATCTCATAGCGCCCGTCTGATCCGCGGGTCAGTTCCATCTCGTCATTGGTCAGCCCGGCGTTCGCTGGTGCGTAGAGCATGGGGTAGTAGACGGGTGTCTGTAGCAGCACACCCTCGCCCGGGGAGGCCACAGCCTGGCAGACCAGGTTGAACCCGGCAACGACTCCCGGGTAGAAGAGCAGCGCCTCGGGCTCAACGTGCCAGTCATAAAGGCGTTGGAGCCGGTCCACGATGACTTCCCGAAGTCCCGGCGGATCCGCGGCATAGCCGAACACTCCGTGATCGACACGCTCGTGCATAGCGCGGATGACCGGATCAGGCACCCTGAAGTCCATGTCCGCCACCCACATGGGCAGCACGTCTTCATCGTAGCGCTCCCACTTGATGCTTCCAGAACCGCGTCTGTCGATACGCTGATCGAAATCGTAAGTCATGGTATGGTCCCTCGGTCTCTAGTCAATCGTGATTAGTCGCCTCAACGTGATTACCCGGTAGCTCTCGGCATAGGCCAATCCCTTCGCTCTGCCCGCTTCGGCGTTCCATTCTCTGACCGTCTCAGTCGGGTCCCAGTCTCCCATCTGGCTGGCGTGCTGCTTGAGCGCGGCGATCTTCCTGTCCATGGTCTCCGTCACATCGATCCAAACGTTCGGCTGGTCATCAGTGTGAACGTATACCTGGCTGACTCGATGTGGTGGACCGTCCTGAGGCCACAGCAATGGCATGGCACTGGACGGTGCCACCGCGTCGAGCGCTGCCTGAGCTGCCGCGCGATGATCGGGATGGTTGATGTAGTCATCACGGACGAAGAGCCTCATCGGATTCCAGGTGATCACGACCTCCGGCTTGTACTGACGGACAGCACGCACCAGGTCACGCCTCAGATCAAGCGTGGGCTGCAACTGCCCATCATCGTAGCCCAGGAATACCACCTCGCTCACGCCCAACGTTGCACAGGCAGCGCGTTGCTCGGCGCGGCGAATCTTCGCCAGTTTCCCACTCGTCATCCCTGGCTCGTGGGAACCGGCGTTGCCATCTGTGCATACTACGTAGGTCACAGTGCAACCGGCACTGGTCCATGCCGCCACCGTGCCGGCCACGGTGAACTCGGCATCGTCAGGGTGGGCTGTGATGACCATCGCTGATTCAGGTACGCCATTCTCGTTCACACTTTTATATCTCCCTCTGGCGTGAATGATTGGTGAAAGAAAAGGGTAAGTGAATGGGAGTAAGGCCACAGTTGTATTTCAATGACACGAGCCCCATTCACTTACCCCTACAATTGCTTTGTTCGTCGGGTAGCAAGCCAACCCCTGTTGGCCGTCTGTTGCAGGGACCCGCCCAACGGGGTTAGGCTTCTACCCGGCATGAATGACCGGCTTCTACCTGGCGTGAATGATTGGTGGAAGAAAAGGGTAAGTGAATGGGAGTAAGGCCACAGTTGTATTTCAATGACACGAGCCCCATTCACTTACCCCTACAATTGCTTTGTTCGTCGGGTAGCAAGCCA
>JAKLPW010000174.1 GCA_022013675.1 Anaerolineae bacterium
CCCTCTCCCAGAAGATTGAAACCCAACACCGCTACGAAGAAAGCCATGGCGGGATAGAAGACCATCCAAGGGGAACTACGGATATAAGCCCGAGCGCCGGATAACATAGCGCCCCACTCAGGGATACCAGCGAAAGCGATAGTGCTATCATCGTAGGCTCCAGTTTGGATACCGCCGCCTATGAAGACCCCTACAAACCCAAGCTCTCCCAGGATCACCAGCACCGAACCCATCTCCAACAACGTGAGCACCACCAGAGAGGGAAGGACATTGGGAAGAACGTGGCGCACCATGATACCACCCTCGGTAAGCCCAATCACCCGCGCCCCTTCCACAAAAGGCTGCTCCCTCAAGGAGATGAACTCGCTCCGTATGTACTGGGCGATCTCCCCCCACCCCACAAGGCATAGGGCAATCAGAAACGACGAGAGTCCCTTGCGGACGTCCAAGGCGAAGATCAGAATCATGCCGGTGAGGAGCGTGGGAAGCGAAGACAGGACTCCCACCAGGCCCATTACCGCGCGATCTACCAGGCCCCCTGCTTTCCAACCAGCCAGAGCGCCAAGCACAAGCCCCAGTGCCAAGCGGGCCATGGTCACGAACAGGCAAGCCACCAACGTGTTGCGTGCCCCATACAGAAACATACTCAGAACGTCTCGCCCCCATTGATCCGATCCCAGAGGAAACTGCGGTGAAGGCGAAAACGGCGGGAAGATCAACTCACCATTTACCATCTCGGCGGCTCGCTGGCCCGAAAGATAGGGGTTCTCACTGGCGAAACGGGGGCCGAAGAGGACCACGGCCAGGAGGAACAAGACAATCAGCGTCCCTACCATGAAAGGGAAGTTGAGCGCGATCAGGCTCCAGCGAAAACGTCCCTTTCGGACAGCGTCAGACGGAGTCTTCGCCTTGCGATTCTTGCCAGGATTCACCCTGACCCTGGCAGCTTCAATAATTGGCATCGTTTATACTCGTAGGCCTCATATCGCCTGTTCCTTAAGACGTGGGTCCACATACCGGTATAGCACATCCAACAACAGGTTGATCAGCATGAAAGTCACGCCCAGGACCAAGGCCATTCCGGCAACGCCCACATCTTGCCGGTTCCGTATGGCGTCCAGCAACGCCGCGCCTATGCCTGGCCAGCCCAAGAAGTACTCAACCACAGGCAAACTGCCCAAGGAGAACCGCAGGGAAACTCCCAAACCGGTCAAGATCGGTACCGCAGCATTGGGATAGGCATGGTCCTGCATCACCCTCGACTGGTACAGGCCCTTTGAATGAGCCGTGCGTATGTAATCTTGATCCAGGATTTCAGAGAATGCCATATACGCGATGCGGGCCAGATATGCTAGAGGACGGGCGGCAAGCACCAGGGTAGGGATGACGAGATGGGCGTCCCACCCGAAGCCGCCGACGGGAACCAATCGAAATCCAAAAGAGCGATACCAGTAGATCTCCGCGATCTGCAGAAGAGCGGCAACGGAGAAACTGGGCAGGGAGACGCCTAACAGGGTGAGTGTCATCGTGCCCAGGGATAGGGCTGAACGTTGATGCACGGCGGCGGACACTCCAATGGGCAGGCCGATTGCTGCGGCCACGAATAATGCGATGAGAAGGAGACCCATGCTCTTGGGATAAGTGTCTGCTATGATGTCTCCAACCGCGGTCTGGATTCCCCTTCGGCCCCTGCGGATGAGCATGGTGCCCAGGTCGCCATGAGACAGATTGCGCATGTAGCGGACTGTTTCCTGCACAGCATAACGCGCTGGTGGAATGGGATCATAGGAGGGGGATGAGCTGGTCGAGTTAGACGCCATTCTCATGCCAAAGAAAGAGAAGAAGACGATTCCCAGGCTTACCACGATGATGAACCCCAATCGCCTGAGCACAAAACGCGCCACTACTCTCTCCTTCCTTCTCCTGGAACGCGAAGCAACCCGCACACAATATGTATACCCCGTCGAGCAGTTAGAGGTTCAAGGGTGGCGAGGCAAGTTGCCTGGAGCTGAACCTCCAGGCTAAAAGAGCAAAGCCCTACGGGCTGAAATCTAGCCTCAAAGGGGCTTCGCTCCCTCAGCACGGGGACTTCAGCCCCGCGCAGCCGTAAGAGTTAGTGCCCTTGGGTCCGTGACTCGTATCTTCAGATTAAGGCGCCAGAGTTGCTCACTTGCCCTCCCCCTACTCGTCCAGCAACTCCAGGAGTATCTGAGCCGCTCGCTCGACCACCAGGGCACAGGAGCCGAGCCCGCCTTGGGCGTGAGTTCGTTCACGGACAGTGCCACAGCGAGTGGCACCTATTTCGACGGCAAACTGCTCCCGGTAGCGGGTGGCCAACCGGAGCGCCGGCAGGTCACTCTCTTCCAGGCTGGTACGGCCGTATAGCGCCCCGATAATCATCACCCCACCGTTCAGCGCACCACACATCTCTTGCTCGGTGTTCCCGACGCCCCCCGCAAAGGCGGTGGGCATCCTGGCCATGCGAGGGTCCAAATCGCCCAGGACATACTCGCCCACGGCGAGCATCGTGGACTCAGCTCAGTGGTACCCTCTCCTCATCAAATCTCCAGCCCGACGAATGACCTCAGCTTTGCTTTCCACCACAGACTATCACTCCCATTCCCTATCCGCCCCCCTAACAGATCAACCGGGGGTCCGCCGTACCTCTGTATGGTGACTCAATCAATCTTGATCTCGATCTTTCCCCTGGTGAAGCCCCTGAGAGATGAGAGCATCGCCCTTACTGTGTCACCCACCATCCGAGATATGAAAGGATTCATGGCCAGTGGCTTCCCATCTATAAGAACCTCCACCGCCGGATGCTGGGCGACACACTCCTCCACGGTCTTGGCCCCAACGACGATCTCGCGTGCCAGCCCGTAGCAATCCTCGTACCCGCAGCCCCCGCAATTCAGCCTCGGTAGCTTGAATGCCTTCTCCTCCACCAGGTCCGCGATCCGTTCTATCGCATCCCTGTTCAGGTAAGGAACGTCCTGGCCACCAACTTCCCCCATCTGGTCGGATGGACCCACAGCGCAGATGATGAGTCCATTGAAGAGATTCTCGTCCTCCGCGCGCCCGCTAAGGCAAGCGATCTTGGGATAGCTCAATTCCTGCTTGAACCCCTCGATGATGATCATATCCGCATCCAGGTGGGTCAGTATCTCATCCAGGGACCGCTCGCCCTTCAGGAATATGCCCGACTCCGTCGCCGAGACGAACCCCACCTGGTCGGCGTACTCCTTCAGCTTGCTAGTATCCGTACTGAGGAAATCCATGCTCTCGGACGAATGTTTGACGGCAGCTACACGATGCCCCCTCTTGACCAGCTCCCGAGCCAGAGCACGGGACAGGGTCGTCTTGCCGCTGTTCTTGTATCCTACTATGCCTATCGCTCTCAACGCTACCTCCCTACCACTTTATCGCCATCTCCAGCCATCTTGCTTGAGTACCATATCTCTCAGGCAGCGCAACGGTACCCCGAGCGATAGTCGCGAATCTCCTGGCAGCAACGGTACGTATTATACTCGGTAGACGCTGATATGCCAACGGGGATCGGACGTCTACCCCCCCGGGCTATCGCATTTGGCTCCAATCAGGTACAACGCACCTACACGCGGTGGTCAGCAGATTGTGTGGGCCATGCTCAGGTGCGTTGCACCTTGCTAGACAACACCATCCACGTTCTGCGTTGAAATCCACGTGCTACTGTGCTACAATAGCCCCAATAGTGAGTCCGGAAGGGTGAAAGACATGACGAAACAGGAGCTTCTGATAGGATTGGACTTCGGTGGAACCAAGCTGACCGCCGGCATCGCACGCAAGGACGAGACAGCTCTCCTTGGTCGCATCCAGTGCCCCACACAAACTCCGAAGGGGGCAAAGGGCGACCTCAGGGCTATGCTAGGATTGGCTGATCAACTCCTGGATCAAAACGAGGGCAAACTTCTGGCAGTTGGTGTCAGCTTCGGTGGCCCCGTGGATTTTCGAAAGGGGATCGTGTTGATCTCCCACCACATCCCAGGCTGGGAGGGTTTCCCACTTCGGCAGAGACTTCAGGATCGACTGAAGGTACCAGTGGTGGTCGACAACGACGCAAACGCTGGGGCGTGGGGGGAATGGCAGTACGGGGCCGGACAGGGCTACCGGAGTATACTGTATATCACCGTCAGTACGGGAGTCGGCGGCGGGCTGGTCGTGGACGGAAAGCCATATCGTGGCACTGATAGTACCGCAGGCGAGATTGGACACGTCCGCATTCAGTCCGATGGTCCTATCTGCACCTGTGGCCGTCGGGGCTGCGTGGAATCGCTGGCCGCCGGCCCGTACATCGCGCGAGCGGCCCAGAGAAAGGTGAGAGAGAATCCTTCAAGTGGCAAGATTCTCTTGGACCTGGCAAAGGGATCCCCTGACGCAATTACCTCGGAATTGATCGCCCACGCAGCCGATCTAGGAGACGGCCTCTCCCAGGAAGTGCTCCGGGATGCAGCCTGCGCCTTGGGACGGGGGATAGCGAGTGCGATCCATCTACTGAATCCCGATTGTGTCATACTGGGAGGCGGGGTGACGAAAGCGGGCGAAGTGTACCTGCAAGTGGTGAGAGAGGCTACGAAGGCAGAAATGCCGCCCAACGTGACAGTCAACATCGTGCCGGCCAC
>JAKLPW010000019.1 GCA_022013675.1 Anaerolineae bacterium
CATAGCTGGAAACCCGCACTTTCAGAAACAGCAGGAGTATGTGGTTCACACCCCTGCTTAGGGGTCATTTGTCCCAATATAAGATCCCCATCTAAATAGTGTCTGATCTCCGTGTTGACTTTCAGGCCAGGATCACATCTATCCGACAGACCCGCCCGCCGCGCACGTCTATGGCGGAGCATGTGTCGAGGGCGTCTCCAGGCACGGTCCGCGTCGTCCCATCAGTGTAGGTCAGCAAGTGGGACGTCACTTGGGCTCGATCCTTCCCAAAGGTTGCCTTTCTTTCCTCGTTGTGATAGATGACCAGAGTCCGGCCGATGAACTTGAACGCAAAACAGTTGCCAGGGATGAGGACATCCGTCCAGCCGTCTTCGTCGTCCCAGCACCTGTGAGTCCCTGCATCTTTCGTGAACAGCCAGTCGGGCAGAATGGGCTGAAGACACAGTCGTAACTGGAGATTCTCATCCAGGTAGAACGGGCACTCGCCCGCGACCATAATGGTCCACATCTGTAGCATCTCAGCGGTTATGCCGCTGAAGCGCGGTTGAAACGCCTGCCCGCGGAGCTTGAAATCCGGGAAGGCGCTGCTGACGATGAAAGAGCAGTTCTCCAGGGTGCTTCGACCATAGGTTGCTGGATTCAGGAACGGGATCAAGGTTTGCTTGATCTCGTCGAAGAACTCCTCATACATACCGCTGCGCAGGATTTCCAGCAGCCACTTGTACTCCATGTGCGTGTAGATGGACCCGTTTTCGAGCCACCCATGGGTGTAGGCCTTGATCCGACCGATCTCGAACGGCTCTGCATCCAGTGACTCGCAGCACTTATACATGTGTAGTTTGGTATCGAATAGTTCGCTGCGCTTCACGCTCTTGAAGATGGAACGGGCCTCTGCTCTGTGAGCCTTGAGGAAATGGACGGGTCCTTCCAGGAAGAGCGCCATTGGTCTCTGTCTGAACTTCCGCGGTTCCACCAATGGGTGACCGGAGTCGCTCAGGAGGGGGATGTGCTTCCCGGGATCCTCGAAGAGCGAGCTGTATTCCTCGACCTCGTTGATGAAGTAGGTGTACGGGACGCCCGAGGCATGATACAGTCTCTCCCGTGGAGTGCCACTGAGGGCAGCGTCCAGTAGACGAAGGCAATTCTCGATGAACCCCTTGATCCATCCCAGTGTAGTCTCTTGCTCCTTCCCAATGATGCCGAGCCTCGTCGTAGCCCGGAAGGTCTCCTTGAGAGAGTGGCTTTCATCCCAGAACACGTACGCCCGATTCTCCAGCTTCGAATCGAGGCGTTTCTCAATGGCGGCATTCAGCCCGTCGATAAAGGTATGAAGTTCTTCGAACAGTGGAAAGGACTCTGTGTCGTCAGCGCGAATTTCCGACAGGCTGTCGACCAGAAACCGGCAGGCTCTTTGCAGCTCGATCGTCTCACACAGCGATGACCCCAAGAGAGCGGGGAGGCCGTTCAGAGAGTCACACCATCCCGGTTTGCCGGCTTCCATCTCTATGCCGAGCCCCTCCGGGTCTAGCGTAGCTGTTTTGTTGGCAATGATGCACAGCAGCTTCCCCAGCAGGTTGGTGGAGTAGACCTGACCGCTCCCAAGCTGAGTGCGAACCTTGCAGGGGTCTTGCGCCCGCGACCGGATCATCTCTATCTTTTCCTGGTCACGGACAACAGCGTCGTATTGTCGCACTCGGCCCTTCACGAGCATGATCTTTTTGGCCCGTGGCTGCACGACGTCCGGATTGTCGTAGAACGTGTAGACTCTCTTCTCAAGCAGGAGTTCACGCAGCCGATCCGGGAAGATCATCAGGTTGGTGTCGATGAGATCCAGGTTGTAGAACCAGTGGTCCACCCAGTACCCTTCGTGGATGTCTCCGATTTCGTTTTGCCTACACCGTGAGAGGATGTCGGTCAGGATCTCCCCGTACGATTCCCGCGCTTGGGGCGCGTACTCCTCCAACTTCATCAAGAGCTCTCCGGGAGTAAAGGGCTTGGTCACCAGGGCCAAGAGGGCTTGATACGCGACCTCGTCCGGCAGGTAGTCTCTCAGCCGTGCATCAACCTCCTTAACGTTATCGACAATGAAGGTGATCCCCTTCAGGATCAGTGGATTGTATCCATCGGTCTGACTGAGACTCAGGAAGGTGATGATATTGGCGTCCTCGATCTCTGGGAAGAACCAGGCCTCGCTTCGCCGGTTCTGGTTGGAATCCCGGTAGAAGCTGCTACCCTGAGATAGGTAGGTCGGTTCAAGGACGAACCAATGGTAGTCGCGCTCGAGGTCTCCGTGCAGGCGCGAGTATAGGCGAAAGACGGTCTTGTCGGTGGCTGTGTCAAAGGTGATGGGCATGCCACCGCGCATGGCGTTGTCGAGGAAGGTCTGCTGGCAGTACTGATCGAAGATTGGCGCGTTGCTCACGGTGAAGATGGTGTTCTTGATCCTGTCAATGATCTCCCGGTTCTCTGCTCTCTTTTGCCGGAAAAGGTCGGGCGAGGCGCTGAGGGTGGAGAGGAACTCTTGCAGGACGTGCTCGTGGGCCGTGTAGCCAATCACGGAGTAGAGTGTGAGTGCTTCCCCAGGCGGAATGGGGCGATTCAAGGCGGTGAATGCGCAGGGAGTTCTGTTTTCTCTGGTCTGATCGGTTGCCAGGATGGTCTCAACGGTCTCATGCGCGAAGACCCAGGGGAAATCGTGGTTCTCTGATTCTCCAAATATCACACAGGGATCGACGATGATGTCGTCCAGTAGTAGCTCCCCGTCTCCCGTGCAGCTAAGATAGTAGTTTCCCCCCGCTATTTTTCCGACCTGGGCTGTGTCGGCAGCGGTCTGTTTGAGCCTGAAAATCGGGATGCCCTCCAGGTCGAAAACGCCCATCATCGCTTCGATGTGCCTGGCGATGATTCTGGTGTGTTGAAAAGTAGTTCCATAAGGCAATACCCTCGGCGCTCCGTCGATCAGCTCTACTTGCCGGGTCGCGTGGGTGGTGTTCCTGATGGTGACCTTGCGGACCAGGCCGGCGAGGGGCACATTGGCCAGAGGAAAATAGACCACGGTGATCTCTGTGCCGACTTCGGTGTTGGCTTCGTGGAGTTCCAGCTCGCTCGAAGAGATGATCATTCTCTGAGTAATGTTCTCATCTTCTCTCTTCTGGAACGGCTCATATACTGGCCCTCCGTCGAGTCTGACGAAGGTCCTGAATCCCTCTTTGCTCACGACCTGGCAGGCCTTGTTGAACGAGAGGAACTCGAGGATAGCATGGTCTTTGTCTTGTATCCCCATGCTGCAGATGGCCTGGGCCTTACTGACATAGTAGATCCACATCGGTATGCCCCACTTCCCGGCGATGCCTGGGAAGAAATTCGAGAACGCCTTGGCCCAGTTGTAGTTCTCGACGACAAACCGGTTATCACTATCGAAGTAGTACTTCACCTGCTGGCTGATCATCTGAATCCCTTAGCGGCGAGTTTGCGGGAACTACCCAGTACGCCTTTCATCGACGGGTAAGTTGTCCACGAGGCTTGCCCGTTGCATTCATAGGTATTATCAGGACGAAACAGATTTCTCCGATGATTGAGGCTGCTGAAAAAGCTTCTCTCCTCAACATCCCTCGATGACTAGCCCTTGACCGACCCTGCCAGGATACCGCTCACGAAGTAGCGCTGCAACGAGAAGAAGAGGACCAGTGGCATGGCCATGGATACGAAGGCCGCGGCGGTGAGCAGATGCCAATTCTGACCCAGGGATTGCACCAATGAGGACAGCTTGAGTGTCATCGGTGCTACCTGCTGCGTTCCCCCTAGGTAGATGAGTGCCACCAGCAGGTCGTTCCAGACCCACAGGAACTGGAAGATGGCCAGTGAGGCCAGGGATGGCACCGAGAGCGGCAGCGCCAGGCGGGTGAAGGCCGTGAGAGGAGAAGCGCCGTCAAGATAGGCCGACTCAAAGAGGTCCTTGGGCAGCCCGCCGAAGAAGTTTCGTAGCAGGTAGACGGCGAACGGCAGTCCATAGCCAGTGTGGGCCAGCCAAACGCCCAGGAAGGTTCCGGACAGGCCCAGTTTGTTGTAGACCCGCAAGAGCGGGATCAGGGTCATTTGCAGAGGCACCACCAGGAGACCCACCACGATGACGAAGAGAACCTGTCGCCCGGGGAATTTCATCCAGGCGAAGGCATAGGCGGCGAAGGCGGCCACAGCGATGGGGATAACGGTGGCAGGAATAGCGATGGTCAGGCTGTTGAGGAACGCCTGTCCCATGCCTTGGGCGGTGAGGACCTCGAAGTAATTGTCCAATTGGAGCTGCGTGAAATCAAATGGATGCTGAAAGACCGTCCACCAGCCGGTGGCAAAGACGTCGTTTCTGGGGCGAAAGGAGCTGACCAGCAGACCCACCGAGGGGAGCGACCAGATCAGACAGATGCTGATGACGGCTAACTGCAGCGGGAGGCTGGATAGGATCTTTGTTAATTTGTTGCTCATCGTGTAGCCTCCTGTTCTTGAAAGCGGCGGATGTTGACCGCCATCACGGGGATGATGGCCATAAGCAGGACCACGGCGATGGCACTAGCCCTCCCGAAGTTCAGGAAGGAGAACATTTCCTTATACATACGATTGGCCATAACCTCGGTGTCCCGGTTGCCGCCGGTTAGAACGAAGACGATATCGAAGACCTTGAGCACGTTAATGACCACCGTGGTGCCCACGACGGCGATGGTGGAGCTTATCATGGGTATCATGATCTTCCTGAAGACGTGCCACTCGTTGGCTCCATCCACTTGTGCTGCCTCGATGATCTCCTTGGGGATGCCCTTGAGCGCCGCGGACAGAACGATCATGCAGAAACCGGTCTGTAGCCATATTCCGACCGCGATGAGAGAGAAGTTGTTCGTCGCTTTGTCCACCAACCATCCTATGGGGTCCTGCCCCACAGCGGTCAAGATGCCGTTCAGCAGGCCGATCTGGGGCACGTTCGCTGGCTTGAAAGCGTAGACGAACCTCCAGATCACGCTGGCGCCGACGAAGGAAATGACCATGGGCAGGAAAACGATAGATTTGGCAGCCGATTCGTACCTGACGCGATTCACAAGCACAGCGATGATCAGACCCAGCCCGACGCTGAAGGTGGTCAACAGAACCAGCCAGAGGAGATTATTGCGGAAAGCGACGTGCATAGTCTTCGTGGTAAGGGTCCAGGCATAGTTCTGCAGTCCGACGAAGTTCTGGGACCGTGCATCGAAGAAACTCAAACGGATGGTGTTCAAGGTGGGATATACCAGGTAGAAGGCCAGGATCAGAAGCAATGGCCCCACATATGCCCAGGGCCGAATCTTCACCTGGATCCTGTCCGGGAGGAAACCGATCAGGAACTCCATGCTTAAGAACAATCCGACGACCCCTCCGACTCCGACTATGATGGCCAGAAGCGTGTTAAAGACTTGGTTCGCAAAGCCTTCCATTTCCTCTACCTCCGTGTCATGTTACAGAGTTGAGGCAACCTGCTCTTTTGGCTGCGCCCTCGGCGCGAGCTCAGTCGAACGCTCACGCCGAAGGCGTGCGAACAGGTTGCCTCGCTTCCTACTCGAACGAACCGTTGCTGCTTGTAAGCTCTTACTTGTAAGCGTCGACCGCACTGACCTCGATGGCCTTGAGAACAGTGTCAAGATCATCGCCACCCACGTAGTCCATCACGCCTGTCCAGAACGTGCCGGCGCCCACTGCCGCGGGCATCAGGTCTGAGCCGTCGAAGCGGAAGACTTCGGCACCGGCCAGCGCTTCTGCCTGCGCGCGAGTGATGTCATCAGGATAAACGCTCAGGTCTACGCCCTTGTGAGGTGAGAGGAATCCACCCCGAGCGGCCCAGATCTCGTGGGGCTCGGCCGTCGCCATGTACTGCATGAACGCCCTGGCCTCCGGCGTGTCGTTGAGCATAACGAACACGTCGCCAGCGCCCAGAGCCGGGACGCCATACTTCGCATCTATCTCCGGGAAGGGGAAGACGGCGTAGTCTTCTTCCGTCACGCCTTCCGGGAAGAAACTGGTGATGAAGCTGGCCTGGCGGTGCATGTAGCAGCCAGGGGGTGAGTCAAACAGGGGGGGCCGGCGAATCACCGAAGAAGGTGCTCATCACGCCGGTGGGGCCACCCCACACGTAGTCGTCGCTGAGGGCGAGCTGACCGAAGTACTCAAAAGCGGTCTTGACCGCCGGATCGGTCCAGGGGATCTCGTGGTTCACCCACTTGTCGTAGACCTCAGGCCCCGCGGTGCGCAGCATGATGTCCTCGATCCAGTCGGTGCCCGTCCAACCGCTGGCGGCCCCGCTCTCCACACCGAGACACCACGGCACTCCGCCGTCGGCCACGATCTGGTCTGAGAGAGCGATCATCTCGTCCCAGGTACCGGGCACTTCGTATCCGCCAGCCTCAAAGGCGGCGGGGCTGTACCACACTAGACTCTTGAGGGCGCCTTTCAGCCAGACGCCGTAGAGCTCCCCATTGTAGCTGCCCAGGTCGATCCAGGACTGGGAGTAATCCTTATTGAACTGTCCCATGTCCATGAAGGTGTCGATGGGCACCAGAGCGCCCATCTTGGCCAGGTCCACCAATGTTCCCGGCGCGGGGAGGATAGCGATATCTGGCGGGTTGCCGGCCTCTATGCGTGTGACGAGGACAGTAACCTGCTCGCGCGAGGTCTCGAAAGCCATACCGATGCCGGTCTTTGCGGTGAAGGGCTCGACTGCGGCCGAGAAGGCCGCGAACTCATCGCCTCCCCACACGCCTAGTACCGTCACCGCGCCACCGGAGACGGGTTTCTCGACGACGACGGTTTCCTTCACGACCTTTTCGACGACCTTTTCGACGGGTTTCTCGACGATGACGGTCTCCTTCACAATCTGGGGAGCACAGGATACCACCAGTGTCAAGATTAGAGCCAGCAAGACCACGTTCGTCATCCACTTACGGGTATTCATTTCTTTCCTCCTTAGGTGTTACTCATAGAACATCAGACACTCATCACTCGGTGGAGAGTGCGCTACTCTCCGCGAACTGCGCATCAGATTCCGCGCGCATCACCTCCTTTCAGGGGATCTCTGTCCTAGGGGCGGGGGCTCATCCGAGCCCCGCACGACTGTCGCACGACGAGTTCGGTATGCAAGAATATCTCTCGTTGATCAACGCTGTCGCCGTTGATCAGGCGAATAAGCAGATCTCCAGCACACCGGCCCTGCTCGTATGCCGGCAGATGGACCGTTGTCAGGGGGGGGTCCACATAGCGGGCCAGGCGCACGTCGTCGAACCCGACGATGGCGATATCTTCTGGGATCGCCAGGCCCTGGGCCTTGATGGCCTCCATCGCACCGA
>JAKLPW010000175.1 GCA_022013675.1 Anaerolineae bacterium
CGGTATCCTGATCCGTTCTGGCGAGGCTATTCAAGCCATGCGCGATGTGCGGGTGGTGGTGTTTGACAAGACTGGTACGCTTACCAAAGGGGAACCTGGAGTGACGGATCAGATCCTATCCCCTGGCTCTGGGATCTCACGGGAAGAACTGCTCCGCTGGACGGCCTCGGTGGAAATTGGGAGCGAGCATCCCCTCGGCAAGGCGATTGTGCGCCGGGCTGAGGAACTAGACTTGCCCCTGAGCGAGTTAAGTAACTTTGAGGCATTACGAGGCAAGGGCGTGCGCGGCGTTGTGGATGGCAAAGTTGTGTGGGTGGGTAGTCGTACGCTGTTGGAGGAACAGGGCATATCCGCTTCGGCGTTGGAGGACGACATGCGTCGCCTGGAAAACGAGGGCAAGACAACGATGTTGGTCATGGTTGGGGGGGAGCTGATGGGCGTGGTGGCTGTGGCTGACACGCTCAAGGATGACTCCGTGGCTGCTGTCCGCGAACTGAAATCGCTGGGGCTGCGTACCGTCATGCTCACCGGTGACAATCAACGCACGGCTCAGGCCATCGCCAGGCAAGTCGGAATAGATGAGGTGCTGGCCGAGGTGTTGCCAGGAGAGAAGCTAGACGAGATCAAGCGTTTGCAGGAGGAACTTGATACCGGATCGGGACGAGCCGAAGGATTGCATCCTGAGCCAGTCGAAGGAACCAAGAGACGAGGAGGGTTGGTGGCAATGGTCGGCGATGGCATCAACGACGCTCCGGCACTCACGCAAGCCGACATCGGCATCGCCATCGGGACCGGGACGGACATCGCCATCGAGGCCGCTGATATCACGCTAGTGCGTGGGAACCTCTCCGGGGTGGTCAGTGCGGTGAAGCTCTCGCGGGCGACGTTCAACAAGGTGGTGCAGGGGCTGTTCTGGGCCTTCTTCTATAACGTGGTCATGATACCCTTGGCCATTCTCGGGCTGATGCACCCGGTGCTGGCAGAGATCGCCATGGCGATGAGTTCTATCACCGTGGTGACCAATGCTAATCTGCTGCGGCGGGTGGATATTCGACCGACGTATCTGCGGTAATGTCGTTCGTTTTGCTAGGATGATTATAGAGAGAATCATGTTTGTTGCGGGTGGCCCGCATAGTCAACACGGAGGAGGCAAACTTATGAGCGAGGACATAGAGAAGATTCTGAAGGAGAGCCGGACGATAGCTGTGGTAGGGCTCTCGCCCCGGCCGGAGCGGGCCAGCCACAGTGTGGCCCGCTACCTGCAAGCTCAGGGCTACCGGATCATCCCCGTCAATCCCACCGTTGAGGAGGTGTTGGGCGAGCGGAGCTATCCCGACCTGGCTTCTATTCCTGAGACAGTGGACGTGGTGGACATCTTCCGTCGTTCCGAGCACGTTCCGCCCATCGTGGAGGCGGCAATCGCCGTGGGGGCGCGGACGGTGTGGATGCAGGAGGGGGTCGTCCACGAGAAAGCTGCGCAGAAAGCGAAGGCGGCGGGGCTTCTCGTAGTCATGGACCGTTGTATGCTCAAGGAGCACGGGCGACTCAAGGCAGCGGGCAAGCTGAGCTGAGCCGGCTGGCTCTTCTCTTTGCTCAGCCTCATTTTCCCTCTGGGGGTACTTGTCCCTGTTGCTCCTCGGCGGGGTGTGGCTTTGAAACCTGGGGACGCGGGGGGATCGAGATAAGGGATTCTTTCCCTTGTCTCGATCCCCCTTTGTTTATTCGTCCTTCTTACCTCCCTCGTCGCAGGATCATATCTCGAATTGACGCAAAGTAACTGCTAACTTATAATCAAAAGTACTCGCTTGCCAGCCGTGATTGATCGCTCGGGTGTGGAGTAAGTGCTACATCAGCCCTTGAATGAGCAGGAGAAGAATCCACTGCGCTAGTTTGCCTCGATGCTACAGGGTATTCTGGATGAAACAAGGTCTTTGGTTAATCAGAATCTCTGACAGTTATTCCGGTTACGGGGGTCTTTGAAACATGAGCACAGAAATCCTGCTTCTCCTGGGCACCATGCTCGCGGCGGTGGTGCTTTTCTCATTGGAAAGGGTTCCTGCAGATGTGACTGCACTGGGTATCTTGCTCTTTTTGGTCCTCACGGGTTTGTTGCCCTCCAGAGAAGCCTTCGCCGGGTTTGGTAGCGACGTCGTCGTGATGATGCTGGGGCTCC
>JAKLPW010000020.1 GCA_022013675.1 Anaerolineae bacterium
GTGGGCATCCAGACATGGTAGTCGCCGGCAGGGGGCAACCCCTGGCTGTTGATCACGGTGGGGTCGGGCACTTCCGCCACCGGCAACTCCGTGGGCGTGTAACCGATGAACTGAATATCGGGCAGCACAGGCTTCACATCCCCCTCGTACTGCGGATAGTCTACCGGTCCGCGAACGAAAGGCAGCTCCAGTTCGCCAGGCAATGCACCTCGTTCGGCCCAGTAAGCCAAGGAGCGAGCAAGTGCCTGGAACGCCTGCGCCAATGACAGCCTCCGGTGACCCAGATCGATGAACTCGGGGGGTTCCGCGAAGTCCCCATCGTGTGTGTTGAGCAGCGGCGTACTCAAGACCTCATCCGCCGCCAGGCCGACCTCCGCCGCGGTCACGCGTACCGGCAACGGTGTGGGCGGTTCATCCAGCTCCAACAACTCGTCCAACGACCGGATACCATAGGTCCGCTCGTAGAACGCCAGGGCGGAGTTCTCCGGCTCCCACTGAGCGCTATCGGGATCGGGATGACTAACGCAGAAATCATCAGGACGCCCCGCCAGATAACCCAGAATCCGGTCCAACGCACCAAAATCGAGGCCCGCATGAGTCATGCAATGCATCACGTACGTCCGGTCATCGGGCAAGTTGCACGCCAGGGTCTCGAACCACTGCAGCGGATCAGCCATCATCGGAGCATCAACCCCGAACGGCTTGCCGTAGTACGTCGGTGGCACCGTACCCAAGCCAGAGTCCGGAAAGAGCTGGCACTCGTGCAGCGGATAGAGAATCACGGCATCCGTATCAAACGGAGAAGCCACCGGGTACGACCCCGCACCCATGCGTGCCAGCACGAACTCGCCCGGAACCTCCATGTCGCCTCGGCCCTTGGCATCCGTGGGCAGTGGAATCACTCCCAGAATGTTCTGGATAGCCAGATAGGCCCCCATCCTGCCGAGGATGGGCTGCCGCGTCTCTGCCTCCAACGTGTGCGTCTCGAAAGACCACATAGCACGCACCGTCTCTTCCCAGCTCATCCCCCGCGTATCCAAGGGATGCCCTACCGGCCCCTTGGGATGATGTCCGGCACCCCCATGGTAACCTATGGGCATACGAAGTCGGATGATCTGCTCGACCGTCTCTGGCGCGTCCTCCAGGAGCTGCTGTACCACTACTCCCACGAAGCCGTAGTGCGCTCATACGCCGTGCCGCTCGTATGTATCCGTCACTGTCCGTATGGCTGCCACCGACTTCTCGCGCCTGGCCGGATCATCCCAATGGTGATAGAGCATTACCAGTATCGGTTTCTCTCGACTCATGGATTCACTTTTCTCCCTTAAACCTGGTTTCTTGGTCCCCTCCACTCGAATGCGATTACTCTGTCTCGCTGGGCTCACTTTGTTGACTTGGGTCGAACGAATGACAGCCGCACGGTCTCGATGGCATAAGGCCCTATCCCAAAGGACACACTCGCACCCTTCGCTACCAATGGCTCTTGGTCGTACTCGATGATGTCGGTCCGGCATGCTCCATCCAACGACTGGTCGCCCGTTACCCGAGCCACACTCGCTTGCCCCCGCGCCTCATAGCAACGCACGATCAGCCCTCGGCCATCCTCAGCTCTCTTGACCCACGTCGGAATCACCCCTTCTCCCTCCATCTCCAAGAACCCGTGACGTTCCTCCAGCGAACGATCACCCGCACTCTGAAGTTGTTCGGCTAGCTCCCTTCTGACCAGAGTCGGAAATTGACTCAACTGGCCGGAGTCGTGCACAAACACAAACAGCGGGGTCTGATGCTCCCAACCGTAACGAGCAGCCTGGGCCGGGTCAAGTTGACCAGCGCGAGGACGAAGGCTGAGGCGGAACTGATAGTGTCCGGGTTGGCTCCATCGCACATCGGGCGCTTCGGGCCGGAAGTCAAAACGGCGAGCCGTGTCTTTCAGCTCCCAGCCAGGCATGAGATCGGCTCCTTTCAGGTACTCCAAGTGATCGCGACAGCTATAGGTGGTCTTCAGCAAGATAGGCTGTATCAACACGCCTGGCTGCGGATTTGGAGTGCGATCGCGCAACTCATGGGGTGTGACCTCGGTCGCCAGCGTCATTCCACTCTTCTCGTCGCCGATGTCCACCCAGTTCCGGGCACCCCGGACGCTGGGATGGATATGGACCCAATGCGGATGCTCCTGGCCCAAAACAACGTGTCCGAAAGGCACCTCATAGGTCAGATTCGCCTCAGGCTCAGAACAGAACGGGAAACACTGCATGACTTGCAGATCCGGCTCACCTTTCCAGTCGAGCTCAGTCTCCAGATCCACGCGATCCAACTCCGGATAGAGAATCACGCGCTGTCGCCACGGACTGCCTTTCAACATGCCCTCCGCTACCCACACAGCCCGCACCGGCCCGTTCTCTGCCATCCACGCCCGCGATGGATACTCTCCCGCACGCCAGAAGCGCCCGGTAAGGTGCTCATCCTCGTCGTGGGCCAGGTTCTCCAGCGCGATCAGCTCCCCGAACTGGAACTTGCCCGCATTGACTAGCTCTTTGCCGGTCAGCCTATCCACCAAGCTGGTGATACAACCTGTCCGCGGATCGACGCTGAGGCGGTAGCTGTCATTTTCCAGCACACAACCACTCTGCACATCGACCACGGGAACCACAGGTGCGCGATCTCGACCCGGGACCAGATAGAAAGTGGCATAGCCCAACGCCGGGACGTCGGCCAAGAAGAGAAGGACAATCCTCTTCAGACTCGCGTCCGCGTATCTCTCAACGGACTCAACCTGATAGGCTACGTCATTTCCCGCATGATCGATCAGTCCCAGATTCTGTACCTGTCCCTTGGCGAACCTCACTTCTGTGCGAGCCAGGTCACGCCGTGGCCAGAGCAGAGAGTTGAACACCATGACAGGGATACCATCTTGCTTCACGCGGACCTGTAAGGCGACCTCGGCCATGGCCCGGTCGAGGGCATCATCGGCCAACACCCGCGCCGCACGAACCTTGTAGAGCTTGAGCGCGTCGGAGATATTACCGTGGCGCCCCCCCTGGTTGTGCTCACTGGCAAAGAGCCGATTCTCCCAGGCGCGTTCCAGATCGTCCTGAGGGTACTCGTAGGCAGGACTCAAGGCTGATGCAATGGCACTGAATGCCTCCGCCGCCGCAAGTCGGGGCCCGCATCGGCGATCACCTATCACGCGTTCTAGCTGAAAGGACTGCATGGTATCCCACCAGCAGGGCATTTCACCGCTGGAGACCGGCAGGTCCGCCTTCTCGATAGATCGGAAGAACTCCGTGGCAGTGGCAAGGCGCATACGTGGATGCCGATACTGCTCATTCCAACGCTCAATGTTGGCCGGAACTTGCAGAGTAGGACGAGCGATGTCTGTCCCGTCGGCCACCAGTACCGTACCTGGCAGTTGATAGTGGTGCAGATGCGCCGCCACGTCCTCCACGAAACCGGGCAGACATTCCAATACAGACTCAAACGCCCCCCGCAGACCAAGATTGGCACCGACGCCATACCCACCGGGTGTAAAAGCGGTCACGACCTGCGAGCCATCAGGGGCAGCCCAGCGAAACAGGCAGGGACCATCGTAGCCGCTGAAGTCGTGCTCGAAGACAGGGAACTCCTTCCAGATGACGAAGTACTTCACGCCTGCGCGAGCCATGATCTGGGGCAGTTGCTGTGTGTGCCCGGGTAAATCCACGTTCCACACCACGTCCGCATCGACGCCCAGAGTCTCCTTTAGCCAGCGCTTGCCAAAGTAGAGCTCCCGAATCAGAGATTCGGCACCGGCGGTCAACTCCGTCGGCCCAAAGTAGAACGCCCCGCACTCGAAAACACCCTGGCGCATCAGGTCGACCAAGGCATCGCGATCCTCAGGATAACGCGCCAGGTACTCCCGCAGATAGAAGACGTGCTCCATGCTGAAACGAAACCCCGGGGCCTCTTCCTGAAAACGGAGTAGATCTCTAATGCAGGCCATGCAGGCGTTGATGCAGACCTCAGGGATGCTTGGCCACAACACGTCGGCGTGCGTGTGAGGCACAACGACGATCTCCAGCGATTGCTCCGGCAGCGACTCAGAGCTATCCTTCTCGATAAAAGACACACCAGGGAATCCCTCCCGTGGACTAGGTCTCCTGAAGTACGTTCTCCTATGACCCCCGGCTATCTTGTTCTTGCTCATAGCTTCTCCCTTCTTACTAACTCCATCATCTCCACAATATAGCGAACCTCTACTCCTCGGTGGTGCTTCAGATGACCGTGAAGCCAACGCGGGTGCGCGGCTGGGTCATCCACGTCGTAGGTTGCGTTGATCGGGTTGCCCATGTCCGAGCCATTTACCCGAGTCCACGGCGAAGCGCCCAGAGTCGCCCGATTGACCAGGTCAAGCGCATGTCGGCAGAATCCAGGTGGCTGTGCATGATCCTCATCAGATTGTGTTCGGAGGTAGCAGGCGCGCATCTTTCCGATGTAGCGCACCGCCTCGCGTTCATTCCACCAGGCCACATTCTCCGGCGACGGGTCCCGCGCAGTGCTGCGGTGACCGAAGCGTTCGACCGCCCATTCCTCCCGTTCGGGATCATCCCAGGGATCGAAGCAGATCACTTCACTATCGGACGGCCCCTCATTATCGATTACATAGCGCACCGGCAATTCTGGGTAACGTCCCAAAGCGCCAGCCGTCAGGCTGATGCCGAAAGACGCCGAGAATATGCCGATACACTCCGCATCGACCTCAGGCAGCTCAGCAACATGCTCTATCGCCGCCTTGAGACCATCCTGGCCTGCGAAACCGTTGCAGTCCTCTTCACCTTCACTCCTCGGGTGCTCCGGCGTGCCTTCTCCCCGTCCCTGAGGGCAGAAGGCCACATGGACGAAACCCAACTCTGCCAGACTCATACCGAACCTTCCCTGCTGCCCCGAGCCCAAACCACCCGGCACCGTGATCACGACCGGGAAGCGCCGGTCGGCGTACTTCTGGCGACTCGGCTCCCGTATCTTCATGTAGAGACGCACCCCTCCCGGACCTGCAACCCAGGCATCCCTCGCCTCTGTATCATACCGCTCGGAATCGGTCATGGATAGCATCCCTTTCGGATCATCTCTTGACTGTCACCCAACGCCGGGCGGATGCCGCCTCTAACACAGCATCCACGACAAGCTGCGCAGCCAGCCCATCCTCGAAGTCGGGCAGGTGCGCACTCTCCAGCCCCCGAATAGCCTGGATAAAGGCGAATGCCTGGTCATAGCGAAAGCCCACGTTGGGCGCATCGGCACGCACGTCTCGGGACGAGCCAGGCCACTTGTGGAAAGCCCGTGGGACGGGAACGGTGAATAGCTGATCCTTGCTGTAAGGCTCGCCCGGACAGAGCCGCAACTGGAAAGGTTCCTGTAGGTGATACACGGCAGTGCCCTTGGAACCGTTCAGCTCGATGTACTGGAAATCGGTGTCCCGACCTCCCCTCCCCGGCGCGTGCCACGAGACCTCGAACACGCCCGTGACCCCGTTGCGGAACTCGGCCAGAAAGGCAGCGGTATCGTCCGTAGTGCACTCCTTGTAGCGATCCGTGCCAGCGACGAGTCGCTGGGGCAAAAGAGTCTTGACCCAGCCAGACACGGCGTCGACTTCTCCCACCAGATGGCGGGCGAAGTCAATCAGATGTGAGCCGAGATCACCCAAGACCCCCGAACCTGCCAACTCCTTATGGTTGCGCCACCCGATCCATATGTCCGGCACGGCACACAGGTACGTGGCCCGAAAATGGCGAATCTCACCCAGGTGTCCGCCGTCCACAAGATGCTTGAGATAGCGAAGGGCGGGCACGAAGCGGTAGACGAAGGATACCACGTGAACCAGCCCGGATTGCCGGGCAACCAGGGCCATCTCCTCGGCCTCAGCGGCGTTCATACCGATGGGCTTCTCGCACAGCACGTGCTTGCCAGCCGCCAGGGCTTCCAAGCTAATGGGCTGATGCAGATTGTTAGGTGTGGCGATGACGACGGCGTCAATATCAGGGTTCGCGATCACCTCCCGGTAGTCGGTCGTGGTCGCAGGGATGTTGAAGGCTCGCGCCGTCGCCTCGGCTGTCTCGGCGGAAGAATCGCAAGCCACCGCCACCTCGACGTTGGAGCAGAGTTGGAAACCAGGGACATGGATGAAGCGAGCGATGCCCCCACTGCCGATGATCCCGATTTTCAAGAGAGGGTAGTCTTCCATGAGTTCCTCCTATTCATTATGTCTTCCTATGACTTGTCTGAAAGAAGCATTGACTCACCGCAGAGAACGCTGAGGCCGCAACA
>JAKLPW010000176.1 GCA_022013675.1 Anaerolineae bacterium
AGCTGTGGTAAACAAGTCGCTCGGTCTTCGCCACGAAGTCAGCCAACTGCCGCGTTTCGTATCTGAGTGGTTGATTGGAAAGTTCTGTGAGACAGGGGATACCAGGGAAAACCTGGCAGAAATGGACGCCTATGTCCACGCTCACTATGTGGAGCGCAAGCAGAAGAACATAGCCTTGCATCGCTTAGAGCAGCAAGGGCAGATGAAACTGATCGATGCCTACCAAGTGAGAGTGGATTTATCCAAGCCTGAGGATGAACGGTACAAACTGGAGATTCCCTCTCTTGGATTTTTCAACGCCAACGTCCAACGGCACATAATTGACTCTCACCCGCGTATGCTCGTAGATGGTGTCTGGGGGATGGGCGAACTGTTGTACAACAGCGAAACCCGCGAAGTGATCCTCACTCGATTCCGCCCGTTCCAGTTGACCAATGTAGACCTGGCCGCTTTCCAGGAAGGCCGTAGCTATTTCACTACGGAAGAGTGGCAGAGGATACTCATCAGCAGTACTGGTCTTAACCCTGATGCATATCCTGTGGAGGTCAGGCTTCACATCATTTCCAGAATGGTGCCTTTGGTCGAGAAAAACGCTCACATGATAGAGCTAGGACCACCAGGTACGGGCAAGACCTATCTATTCGACAAGGTCTCAGTGTATTCTCGTGTAATCTCCGGCAGTGTAGTCAGTCCGGCTGTGCTGTTTTACAATATCCGCGACAAGACTCCCGGCTTGTTAGCCTACTACGATGCTGTTGTCTTTGATGAGGTTGACAAAGTCGGCCGCGGAATGAAGGACGAGGTTGTCAACAAGTTGCTCAAGTTCATGGCCGATGGTTCGTACGACCGAGGTGACGTCGAAATCCCTAGCCCGGCCTCGGTGGTTCTAGTTGGTAATCTGCCGGCCTTTGACCAAGACTACGAACACATGCCTTGCTTTGAACTTCTTCCTCCCATTATGCAACATAAAGCCTTTCTGGACCGGCTGGCTGGTTTCCTACCCGGCTGGAAGATTGGCAAAATCGGTCAGCGCCAAGAGCACCTGACGCCATATAATGGTTTCGCCGCCGACTACTTCTGCGAGATCCTGCATCTTCTAAGAACACTCAACTTTCAAAACTACATTGACCAGTACGTGAGTTTGGAGAATGCCAACATTCGTGATGAAAAAGGGATCAAGGCTGTGGCCAGTGGTTTGCTAAAGCTTCTTTTCCCCGATGGACAGTTCCAGCCTGAAGATGTAGCTGCTTGCGTGAAACACGCAGTCGGATATCGACAACGGGTACTAGATCAACGATATCTTCTATACCGGGACCCTGTGGACAAGAAACAAATCACTTTCAGGTGAGAGTATAGAAGTGTACATTCCATTGTACAAGCTAGAGATGCACAGAGGAGAAACCTGTGACCACTGAACTTGAGCCAGTAGAATTCAGAATGCGCGTTATTGAGGGTAGCCGCATGCGCGCTTACCAGAACAATATGTTTCTTATCGAATTCTGTGCCCCTGACCAGACAGATCCCCTGAGCGTCGAGCTCTTGCAATCAGAGCAATACGAAATCGCATCACTGAACCCAATCATTGTTGAGGGCCTTGATAAGGGACCACGAAAAGGCACTTTTATCGTTCGCCCCAATACTACTGGAACAGTCACTCTGAATTTCAGAGTCGGGGATAAGGTAAAGACGTATTCAGTTAGCGCTCACACGGAGAACCCATACGTTTTCGGCGAGCCAATAAAAGATCAGCATCTGTTTTTCGGGCGGGTGGCTGAGCTGAGCGAGATCCATCGTGGCGTCACCAAACGCAACAAACAGAACTTCCTGATCACTGGACCTCGCCGGGCAGGCAAGACCAGTTTGCTTTTCCAGCTTAAAGCCCGGTTGCAGTTTCCATTTGTCTCTCTCATGTTGACGCCGGAGAAGATGGGGCATGAGCACCACCAGATGTTCAGGTCTATACTCCTTCATCTGAGAGAGGAAGTGCGAGAAAGTCTCGGTGAGGAACCCCCACCTCTGGATTGGGATGTGAAGACAGCGACTCGCGAAACCTCAATTGACCTATTCAATTTCCATTTCGATCGCGACCTGAAGAAATACCTGACCTGGTTGGCAAAGATAAGTGAAGAAGCCAGGGTCATCTTATTGCTTGATGAAGCAACTTTCCTGCTGGCAGATTCACCGGCTGGAAAAGCAATCCACGACTCTCGTCAGGAGTTCTTACGCCATCTCTTGCAAACCCATGAGCGTATTGCTTGCGTCCTGACCGGGACCCCACAGATTCTCAAGATAACCAGCGTGACCTCACCACTTTACAATATCTTCTCAGGCATCAAGCTGAAGGGGTTCTCCCGTGAAGAAACAGAAATGTTG
>JAKLPW010000177.1 GCA_022013675.1 Anaerolineae bacterium
ATGATCATCGGCGTGGGCGCGGTCATCGCGCTGGTGGCCGCCGGTGCCGGGGCGCGAGCCCAGGTGGCCTCGAACTTCGAGAGCCTGGGCTCCAACCTGCTGGTCGTCTCGCCGGGGTCCATGTCATTTGGGGGCGTGTCTCAAGGAAGCGGGAGCGCTGCCAGTCTAACCATGGATGACGTAGAGGCCATCGAGGAACTGGCCAGTAGTGCGGTGGCTCTGGTAGCGCCTCAGTACACGGGCTCACGGGCGACGATAGTCTATGGCAGTAACAACACCCAGATCAGCGTGATCGGCATCACGCAGGAATACTTCCCGGTGCGCAACTATGAACTGGATCGTGGACGCTTGATCAACGAGCTGGATCTGGTATCACGCTCCAAGGTAGCAGTCCTAGGACCGACTGTGGTTGAGGATCTCTTCGGTGGCGCCTTGATCGATCCCATCGGCAAGACCATCAAGATCAACCGCGAGAGCTACGAGGTGGTGGGGATCACCAAGGAGAAGGGGTCGAGCGGATTCAACAACTACGATGAGGTAGTGCTCATCCCTCTCACCACCGCCCAGATCAAGTTTGGGGGTGCCGGCAACGATACCATAAGCCAGATCAGTGTGTCCGCCGTCTCACAGGACAAGATGGAGCGGGCCCAGGCCGAGGTGAAGGCCATCATACGTGCAAGCCACGGGCTGGCATCGACCCAGTCTGATGACTTCAGCGTCCAGAACCAGGCTAGCATCGTCCAGATGGTACAGTCTACCAGTGAGACCTTTACTGTGCTTCTGGGAAGCATAGCCGCCATCTCTCTTGTAGTGGGCGGCATCGGCATCATGAACATCATGCTGGTCTCGGTCACCGAACGCACACGTGAGATCGGTATTCGCAAGGCCGTAGGAGCCAAGCGGAGAGACCTGCTAACCCAATTCCTGATAGAGGCCATCGTTCTAAGCCTTGCCGGTGGCATCATCGGCATTCTGGCGGGTATCGGTGGCGCCCAGGTAGTATCGCCGATGCTCGGAACAGACCAGCCGATTGTTACCTCTGGAAGCATGCTCATGGCGTTGGGTGTGTCCGTTGCCATAGGACTGTTCTTTGGCATCTACCCTGCCGCCAGAGCCGCCGCCCTGCATCCGATAGAAGCACTGAGGTACGAGTGACAGACTGTCGCCAACCTTTCGATGTTCTCGGTTCTGTGGTAGAATGGGAACTTGAGGCGGCAGTAGGTGCAGCGAGTGCTTCCCAGAGAAGCCTGGAATCCCGTATCTTCTAGTCTGGAGTGGACCAAGTATGGCCAACAACTGCATACTAATCGTGGATGATGACAGGAACATAGTCGACCTGGTCCGGACCTATCTGAAGAAGGATGGCTACCGAGTACTGACGGCCTACGACGGCCTGCGGGCGCTAGAACTCGCGCGCCAAGGGCGGGCCGACCTGATCGTCCTGGACCTTATGCTTCCGAGCATGGATGGCCTGGACGTTTGTCGAGTGTTGCGTGCCGAAGGCTATAATATGCCGATCATCATGCTCACTGCCAAGACCACAGAAGAAGACAAGCTCGTCGGCCTTGACCTGGGAGCCGACGACTACGTCACCAAACCCTTCAGCCCTCGCGAGCTCGTGGCCAGGATACGAGCAGCGTTGCGTCGGGTCGGTGAACAGCAGCGCCAGGGTCCTTCAGTGATACATTTCGGCGACCTGGAAGTGGACTTCGTACGCCACGAGACCAGGGTGCGCGGAGAAACTGTCAACCTCACCCCCAAGGAGTTCCGACTACTGGATGCACTGATCAAGGAGCCGGGACGGGCTTTCACCCGGCTTGATCTCTTGGACAGAGTATTCGGCTTCGACTACGAGGGCCTTGAGCGCACCGTAGACGTGCACGTCATGAACCTGCGCAAGAAGATCGAGCCTGACGCCAGCCGGCCAACCTACGTCCAGACCGTCTACGGAGTAGGATACAAGTTCGCCGAGGAGCAAGATGTTCCGTAGTCTGCGTTTTCGCCTGCTCTTGACCTTGATGCTGGTGGCTCTGGTAGGCCTGGGGGTAGCGGCTTTGCTCGCCAGCCGAGGCACCACCAGTGGGTTTCAGAGCTACGTGCAGCACGGCGTGACAATACGCCAGCAGCGCTTCGAGGCAATGCTGGCGGGCTACTTTGCCCGGACCGGAAGCTGGGCGGGCGTCCAGCCTCTTGTGGGACAGATGGCCCAGATCACCGGCGAGCGGATCGTTCTGGCCGACGGGGAAGGCCAAGTTTTGGCCGATTCGGATGGCGAAATGGTAGGGCAGAGGGTGGGCCGCACCTGGAGCGAGCCTTCAGTCACTATCGTCCGAGGCAGCACGCCACTCGGCGCAATCTACATCAATCCCACGGGCCGGGCCCGTAGCGCCGTCGACCAGGCGTACCTCGACTCTGTCAACACTACCCTGTTGTGGGCGGGGCTCTCGGGCGGCCTGGCAGCCATCCTGCTTACCCTCCTTCTCTCCCGGCGCATCCTGGCACCCGTGGAGGCCCTGACGTCCGCCGTCCGCCAGATGACGAAGGGTGATCTTTCCCAGAAGGTAGAGGTAAGATCAAGGGACGAGATCGGCGAGTTGGCCCAGGCCTTCAACACCATGGCCGACGGGTTGGCCCGCCTGGAACAACTGCGTCGCAACATGGTAGCCGACGTTGCCCACGAACTACGTACTCCCCTGTCCAACGTCCGGGGCTACCTGGAGGCCCTGCGCGACGGGGTGATGGAACCCACCCCTGCTACGTTGGATCTGCTCCACTCAGAGGCCCTGCTTCTGAGTCACCTGGTGGACGATCTTCAGGATCTGGCCTTGGCCGAGGCGGG
>JAKLPW010000178.1 GCA_022013675.1 Anaerolineae bacterium
CAGGAAGAAGGCACTCTTCTTCAGTGGTACAAGAAGGAAGGAGAGCGAGTAGAGAAGGGAGAACCGCTCTTCGAAGTGATGACCGACAAGGTCTCCATGGTTATCGAAGCATCGTCCACCGGTATCCTGCGGGCAATCAAGGCCCAGCCAAACCTGGTTGTGCCCGTGACGCAAGTCATCGCTTACATCACGGCTCCCGACGAAGAATTCGAGGAGATTGCCGAAGCCGCTCCGTCTTTGAAGGAAGCTCCAGTCGTCCAAGTCCCTTCCACCATGCCTGCTTCAAAGGAATCGGAGGCCGCCCGAAGGGCTGCACCCGGACGACTGAGAGCGACCCCAGCCGCTCGCCGCTTGGCCAAAGAGCACGGCCTGAATCTGGCGGAGATCGAGGAGCGGGGGGCAGATGACAGGATTCACATACGCCAGGTAGAGGAGGCTCTCAAGGAGCGCGAGCGACCCGCCGCCCCTACGGTCGCAGTCTCGGGCAGAGAAGTGCCTCTCTCCCCCTTGCGCCGCATCATCGCCCAGCGCATGCAGCAGAGCGCGCAGGAAGCTCACCACAGCGACCTCACCGTAGAGGTGGATATGACAGTGGCCGCAAGAGCACGACAGGAGTACTCCTACACGACGTTCATCGTCTACGCAGTGGCTCGCACACTTCGCCAGCATCCCTTTGTGAACGCTACCCTGCGTGGGGACGTCGTACACCTCTTCGACGAGGTCAACGTGGGAGTGGCTACTGCTACGCCAGACGGCCTCATCGTTCCTACCATCAAGCAGGCTGACACGAAGTCCCTCCACGACCTGGATGGTGAGATCAAAGACCTGGCCCGGCGAGCCCGCGAAGGCCGCTTGACGCTTGATGACGTCAGCGGTGGAACCTTCACCGTGTCCAACCTGGGGATGTTTGGCATAGACGAGTTTCATGCTATAATCAACCCTCCCCAGAGCGCTATCCTGGCGGTAAGCTCTATTGTAAAAAGGCCAGTGGCGGTGGATGATGAAATCGTCGTCCGGCCTATCATGAAGATGACCCTGTCAGCCGACCACCGCGTCTTGGATGGGGCTTCGGCAGCAGAGTTCATGAGGGATTTGAAGATCGGCCTGGAGCAACCAGCCAGGTTCTTGGTAGCCGTGAAGAGCCAGATGGAACAGCCCGCAAAATTGATAGCAATCCAGGAAAAACCCCGAGTGATCATCATAGGGTCAGGCCCTGGAGGATACGTGACAGCCCTGCGCTCGGCCAAGCTAGGAGCAGAGGTTACCCTCGTCGAGAAAGATCTGGTGGGGGGAACGTGCCTCAACGTGGGATGTATCCCCACCAAAGTACTCCTCGAGTCGGCCAAGAAGCTCCTGGAACTCAAGAAGATGTCCCGCTACGGCATAAAAGTGGAAGATTACTCCTTTAGCCTTAGTGATGCTGTCCGGCGCAAGGACACCTTGCTCAGAGGCCTCCGCAACGGGACCGAAAGACTTTTCACCAATGCCGGAGTCCGGCTGGTTCGCGGCACAGCGCGGTTCCTGGGTCCGCAGGCCATCGAGGTGACGTCAGATTCAGGTGAGCGCGAGGAGCTACGGGGCACTTCCATCATCGTAGCCACGGGGTCAGCGCCCTCCCGACTGAGGGCGTTGGATAGCGCATGGACCAGCAGCGAGGCCCTGGCTCAGACGGAGCTTCCCAAGAGCTTGCTGGTCGTGGGTGGCGGCGCAGTGGGTGTCGAGTTCGCCTCCATGTACGCTGCCTTCGGCGTGGAGGTGACGCTGGTGGAGTTCCTCCCTTCGATTCTTCCCAACGAGGATGCGGAGGTCTCCACAAGGGTCGCCTGGTTCCTGGAGCAGGAAGGCATTCGTGTTCTCACCAACACTGCCGTCCAGCGGCTCGAGGGCGGCGAGGTTGTCATTCAGGGTCCCGATGGAGAGAGTCGCCTGAGAGCAGAGAAGGTTCTGGCAGCCGTGGGGCGCGTTCCATACACCCAGGGCCTTAACCTGGATGGCGTCGGCGTGGCCACCAGCGAACGAGGTGCCATTCTGGTGGATGATCACCTGCGTACCAACGTTCCGAGCATTTGCGCCATCGGCGATGTCACGGGGCGCAACTGGCTGGCGCACGTCGCTTCCGCTGAAGGAGAGGTAGCGGCCGCTCTTGCGTGCGGGAGATCGGCAGAGATACGCTACGATTTGATCCCTCGCTGCGTCTTCAGCATCCCAGAAATCGCGGCCGTGGGTCTCACGGAGGAACAAGCGAGGACCCAATACAAAGATGTGACGATAGGGCGTTTCGCCTGGACGGGGCTGGAGAAAGCCATCATCGAAGGCGAAGAAGGGGGATTCGTGAAGATCGTAGCGGCGGAGGGCCGTATGGTGGGCATACATATCGTCGGGGCCGAAGCTACCAGTCTGCTCATGGAAGGCTCGATGGCAATGCTTCTGGGAGCCAGCCTTGAGGACGTGGCAACCGTCATACACCCCCACCCAACCTTGAGCGAGTCCATTCGCAAGGCAGCACAGGCTGCACTGAGTTAATCCGTTGCAGAAAGGAACCGAAGAGAGACGATGCAAGAAACCACAGTCGTAGTGCATAATAAGGTTGGGCTACATGCCCGTCCGGCGGCCATGTTCGTCCAGTTGGCGAACAAGTTCAAGTCCGATATACTCGTTGCCAAGACCGGGGACGGGGATAGCAAGGAAGTAAACGCCAAGAGCATTCTTTCGATCCTCACTCTGGCGGTCTGCCAGGGCACAGAGGTGCGCATCAGGGCCAATGGGGAAGACGAAGAAGATGCGGTGAACGCTCTCTGCGAGCTGATCGAAACCAACTTCGGCCAACCGAACGGGGAAGCCTAGAAGCCGGGCCGAGAACCCTGCCAAATCCGTACAGGAGCAGGGATGGATCATGCCGGAGCCATTCCCGCACTGCCAGGGATAAGTCTGATCAAGATCGTGTGGATAGGAGAGAACCGAAACTGTCCGACTTCAGCCGAGGCAAATCTGCTGGCTCCCAGAACGCAGTCGGGCGCATAGCAAGGCTATCAATGCCTTGCTATGCGCCCGTTTTCTCGTTCTCCTACCCTATGCTATAATATGATCAAATCTGAGTAGCTTTTGGGAAATGAGTTCGGCCATGCCTTTTAGCTTCACCGTCAAGGAAAGGGACAAACGTTCTTCTGCCCGAGCGGGCCTCATCCATACGCCCCACGGCGACATACCGACCCCAGCTTTCATGCCCGTGGGGACGCAGGCCACCGTGAAGACCCTCACTCCCGATGAGCTGAAGGAGCTGGGCGCTAACATCATCCTGGCGAACACCTATCACCTCTATCTGCGCCCCGGGGACGATCTCATCGCCCGGATGGGAGGCCTCCATACTTTCATGGGTTGGGACGGCCCTATCCTGACGGACAGTGGCGGCTTCCAGGTCTTCAGCCTCCAGCACCTGCGTCAGGTCAGTGACGAGGGAGTCGTCTTCCGCTCTCACCTCGACGGCTCGGAACACGTCTTCTCTCCAGAGAAAGTGATCTCCATCCAGGAGAATCTGGGGGCCGACATCATCATGGTGCTAGATGAGTGTGCCGTTCCGGATGACCGTCATTACATGGAGGCCGCTCTGCGGCGCACTCATCTCTGGGCAGAACGGTGTCGGGCCGCCCATACCCGCACCGATCAGGCTCTTTTCGGTATCGTACAGGGAGGCATTTTCCCGGATCTTCGGCGGCAGAGCGCTCGCGTTCTGGCTGACCTCGATTTCCCGGGCTATGGTATCGGTGGCTTGAGCGTCGGGGAGTCGAAAGAGGATATGCTGCGCATGCTGGAGATCGTCGTCCCTTTGCTGCCAGATGACAAGCCCCGCTACTTAATGGGCGTAGGCTCACCGGAAGACCTCTTCGAGAGTGTTGCGCGGGGCGTAGACCAATTCGATTGTGTCCTCCCCACACGCCTGGCCCGCAATGGAGCAGTTTTCACCCACAGTGGGCGCGTGAACCTACGTAACGCCAGATTCGCGGAAGACCCGATCCCCATCGAAGAGGAATGCCAGTGCTACACGTGCCAGCGCTTCACGCGCGCCTACTTGCACCATCTACTCAAGGCCCGGGAGATCCTGGGTCTGCGCCTGAACTCGATCCACAATCTCCACTTTTTGCTGGAGCTGATGCGGCAAATCCGTCACTCCATCCTGGAGAGTTCTTTCGTTGATCACAAGGAGAGATTCCTGGCATCATATCGGGTCGTTGATCCAGCGGTGCGTGCTCTCCGGCGGGCGAGTCATGGCCGCGGAAAGAGATCGCGCCGTGAGAACGATCTGCCCTAACTAGGCGGCGCCCACTTGTTACCGCGCCCCATCATCTCGTTTTCAATCACAAGGAGGATACTACGTGAATCCCTTGCAGGCTATCATCCTCGGAGCACTTCAGGGCGCTACCGAGTTCCTTCCCATCAGCAGCTCGGGACATCTGGTCCTGATTCCCTGGCTGCTGGGTTGGGACCAGTCCGGCCTGATCTTCGACACCACCGTGCACCTGGGGACACTGGTGGCCGTGTTGGCCTACTTCTATCATGACCTTTGGTCTCTCCTTGTCGCCTGGCTGCGAAGCTTGCTGCGCCGGGATTTCAGCGATGCCCAAGCGCGCCTGGCCTGGCTGATCCTGCTAGGCACCTTGCCGGCCGCGCTCCTGGGATACCTTCTGCAGGATTTCTTCGAGGGCCTTTTCGGTCAGCCTCTCAGGGTTGCCCTCTTGCTCGTCGTTACGGGCCTCCTGATAACAGCGGCGGAGCGCGTGGGAAAGCGCCAGCGCACACTACAATCGCTGAACTCTCGAGATGCCCTGATCATCGGCCTGGCTCAGGCCTGTGCCATCGCGCCGGGTATCTCCCGTTCTGGGGCCACCATCTCGGCCGGGCTGGCGCGGGGGCTCAATCGGGCAGAGGCCGCGCGTCTCTCCTTCCTCCTAAGCACCCCCATCATCTTTGGCACCGGTATCTTCAAGCTCGCGGATACTTTATCCGGCGGTGTACCGACCGAGCAATGGGCTACGCTTCTCCTTGGATTCGTCGCCTCGGCCCTCACAGGCTACTTCTTCATCCGGTTCCTGATGAACTACCTCCAGAAGCACAGCCTCCGTCCCTTCGCGATCTACTGCGCCAGCGTAGGTATCATCATGGCGGCCATAGCTATCAGCGGGGTCATCTGAGCATCATGGCCCCCACGAGACGATGGAGAAGATGCAGTGTCCATTTTGCCATCTTTGGACTGCTCGCCGCGCTGCCCCTTTTGCTGATGGCCTGCACACGTCTGCTAGAAACACGCCCGCCGGAAACGCGCTCCCCCGTCTGCATCCGTATCTGTGGTTCCAGCTCTATGGCGGTTTTACTGGATGAGCTAACTGGTGTCTATATTGAGGCCCACCCCCACGTCACGTTTCAGACACTGATACTGGACTCCCGGGAGGGACTGAGAGCCGTGCTCCAGGGTGCGGCAGACATCGGGCTGGTGGCTCGCCCTCTGCAGGATACCGAGCTACTGGATTCCGACACCGGTGAGCGCCGCCTGAGCACCACGGTGATCGCTCTGGATGGCATCGCCATCGTAGTCAACGCCGCTAATCCGCTCGAGAGACTATCCCTGGCAGAAATCCACAGCATCTATACGGGAGAAGCCTGGGACTGGTCTGGTTTAGGGGGACCATCGGGGGAGATAGCCGTCGTGACCCGCGAGGAGGGTTCGGGAACCCGCGAGGTTTTCCAAGAGGCTATCCTGCAAGGAGATCGTCTGACACCCAGGGCTCTCATTATGCCATCGGCAGAAGCCGTGGCGCACTATGTAGAGGAACACCCGGAGGCAATCGGCTATCTCAGTGCGGCAGGCAGAACAGAAGGGATCAAGACGCTGAACATTGCAGGAGTATCGCCCGAGAAGAAGACCATACTGAGTGGCCAGTACCCTCTGGTGAGACCCTTCTATCTGGTGACCGCGGCGAAGCCCCAGAGCGAGGTACAGGCGTTCATCCATTTCGTGACAGGGCGGACTGGCCAGGCTATCGTGCGGCGCGACAGACCCGTGCCTCGCTAGCTTCCACTCCTTACCATCAAGCCACTTCATGGATGATTCGGCCCACATCTAACCACGGAAGTTCGCTGAGGCCGCAGAGACTATTAATATGGCCTTCTCCGTGTGCTCTGCGCTCTCAGCGGTGAAACTAGACAGTAGCTGTTTATCACTACAATGTGATAATCAACTCACCCAAGGATTGCTCTGTTTCTCAAAGCCTATCGTCGTCTCGGGGCCGTGCCCGGAATAGACGATAGTGTCATCGGGCAGTGCGAATAGTATCTCCTTGATACTCTGCATGAGAGTACCAAAGTTCCCTCCCGGCAGATCAGAGCGGCCAATGCTCATCCGAAAGAGGACGTCGCCACTGAAGACCGCACCCTCCCCTTCCGCCAGCAGCGAAACGCTTCCGGGAGAATGTCCAGGCGTGTGCAACACCTTCAACTTGATCTGGCCGACTTGCACCTCGTCCCCGTCCTCCAGGAGACGGTCAGGCGGAGGGCTGGGCTTCATATGTCCGAGGAGAAAGGCGAATCCTTTCATGGGGCTGGTCAGCATCGGTGCATCGAGAGGATGTATCATCAGAGGGGCACCGGTAGCTTCGATCACCTGGCGATTGGCGACCATGTGATCCACATGTCCGTGGGTGTCAATCACCGCGACGATGTCCAGACCCAGGCGTTCGACCTCATCCAGAATCACACTATGCGAGCCGCCCGGATCAACGACGGCTCCCTTTTTTGTCTCCTCACACCCCACGATATAGCAGTTAGTCTGCAGAGGGCCTACCACCAGTTTCTTTACTATCATCGTTCCTCCACTAGGTGTTCCAGGATTACGCGGCTGCGCGCCGGTAGCAGGGAAAGCCGCGCGCATTCGAGTGCCTCACATTGACGGTATTATACGTGTGGGGACGAAGCGGGTCAAGGAGGGTTGGAGGTCGTCGAAAGGGCCCATTCGCCAGGCTTCGGAAGTCTTCGGCGAGGCAACAACCGTCGACTATCTGGTTTGGGGTCGCATAGAATCCGATGTACTCTCTACAAGAGATAGACTTCCGAAGCCTTTTTCCACATCCTCCCTTCCATGCCTTTGACAAGGGGGAACACGTGGAGTAGTATCTTGAGACGTCAGATTGCTGTTGAGAGGAAATATGAGGGTGAGACACCGTAAACTGCGCTTGATACCGATCACTGTTCTAATGCTAGCACTTGCGCTCACCATGGCCGCCTTGGCCCAAGGCCCGGACATCCCTACATACCTGATCCAGGTAGTTCCCGCGTCTGTGACTCAACGGGTCCAGATAGCTTCTCTGAGGCTCAATGTTCTCCTTGAGGGTGAAGGGGTTGTTACGGCCATTGCCACAGGGGAACAATTGGATCACCTGCGAATTCTCGGCATGGATCCAAGGGTATTGGACTACGGGAATCTGCAGGGATGCTATTATCTTCTGCCTGCCGACGACTCAGGAGCAGAGGTGGCACGTGAGTGCGCTCTGGCTATCTATCCTCAGGATACAGGGCATCTGCTGGCTAGGGTTGGTCCGCAGGGTGAGGAACTTCTGTGGCAGCGGGCGACCTCTCTCAAGCGTCTCTTCGGAGCTTTGCCTTTGCTGTCTGAGGCAGACTCTGCACCCGGCAGTGTCTGCCTCAGTCACGAAGTGGTCCAAGAGATGGTGAACAAGGTGTCTCAATCCGATCTGTCCGAACATGTGCGCAGCCTGCAGGATGATGACAGCGAACCTGGATGGGATGCACTGCGTTCTCGCTATTCCTTCTCATCCGAACTGGACATAGAGAAGCAGTACATCCACCAGCACTTCAGCGGCTTGGGCTTGCAGGTTGAGTATGACCCTTTTACTTTGTACGGCCACGGTGGAAGTGTGGAGATATTCAACGTCGTGGCGACGCTTCCGGGTACAGACGCTTTCAGTGATCAGGTATACGTCATCTGTGCCCACTATGATTCTACGGCCTCCCGCACTCCCGATTGGGACTGGGAAACGGATCCGGCCCCTGGGGCGGATGATAACGCTACCGGAACGGCTGCGGTCATGGAGGCTGCCCGTGTGCTTTCCCAGTACGAGTTTGCACATACCATCCGCTTCATTGCATTCGCGGGGGAAGAACAGGGACTCTGGGGAAGCCAGCACTACGCCGAAGCTGCGTGGCAAGCGGGCGATGACATCGCTGGAGTTATCAATCTTGATATGGTGGGTTACAATACCGTCTGCGATAAGGTTGATTTCCTGGGCAATCCTGCCTCGGACTGGTTGGTGGACGCCATCCGCGAGAATGTGGACCAGTATGGCATAGAGGTCATCACTGAGAAGATCATCAGTGCCAGTTTCACCTACAGTGATCATTCGTCCTTCTTGGACTACGGCTACCCGGCGATTCTGGGCATTGAAGATTACCAGCCCTGGTTCAACAGCTACTGCTACGACGCAAACCACAACTATCACACCGTGACCGATACTTACAGCACTTTGAACATGGACTTGCTGGAGAAAACGACCGAGTTGACGGTGGCCACCATCGCCGAGCTGGCTCATCCAGTGACTGTCGGGGCGACTAATACCTTGTTCCTGCCTCTCATATGGCCCCTTGCTGAACCTTTGAGCTAAGACCTGATGCTGTCCCTATGCGAGCCCAAGCGAGCGATTTCGTTACCCGGGACATCAAAAAAACTCCCCGGCGGTGCTATCCTAGCACACGGGGAGGAATCTCCTGAATCCAGCGGGAAATCTCGCATATTCGATTCTCTGGAAACCAAATCGCCACCGGCAGCCAAACCGCCGCCGGCAGCCAGATCGCCGCCTGTTCTGCTATGCCACTTCCCTCCGCGCCTCCATCACATCGTGTACCTTCTCGATCTCAGACAAGACGCTGCTCAACTGCTTGATGCCGCTGATTGCAATGGTGACTACCACGGTGGCCGTGTTGTCGTCTCGTGTGAAGACCCTGACTGATAGCACGTTGATCCCCTCGTCAGCTATAACGGTTGCGATATCACGAAGCAGACCACTGCGATCAAATGCCTCAATGTGGATAACGACCGGATAGACTCTCCGCGAGCTTCCCCATTGAACCTCAACTAGACGCTCGGGGTCATCCAGGGCTTGGACATTTGGACAATCCAAGCGGTGGATGGTGACTCCTTTTCCACGGGTGATGTAGCCGATGATTTCATCTCCTGGGACTGGGTTGCAGCATCTCGCCATTTTCGTCAGCAAGTCTCCAACTCCCGCAACCTTCACGTCCGTGATGGACTCGGCGAGAGGGAATACCTGCAAGGCTACGTCAGGCTCATCGTGATAGACGTCGTCGATGCGATTAGCGATCTGCTGGGGACTGATGTCGTTATATCCAACGGCGGCGAGGAAGTCCTCGAGCTTCTCAAACTTGAATATCTTCGCGATGGTATCTAGCGACTCGTGCTCCATGCCCAGGCGGCGCAGTTCCTTTTCTACGATCTCGCGCCCTTGGGCAATGTTCTCATCGCGTTGTTGGAGTTTGAACCACCGACGTATTTTCTGGCGCGCACGAGCTGTTATTGCGTATCCCTTGCCAGGGTTCAACCAGTCTCTGCTAGGCCCTCCTCGCTTGGCCGTGATGATGGACACTTGCTCGCCGATGCGCAACTGGTAGTTGAGCGGTACAAGGCGGCCGTCCACCTTTGCGCCTCTACAGCGATGCCCTACCTCACTATGGATGTAGTAAGCCAGATCTACCGGCGTGGCACCGGCAGGAAGATCCACGATGTCGCCCTTAGGGGTGAAAACGTAGATCCTCTCGGTGAGGACGTCAGCTCTGACTGAGTCCATGAATTCTCCCGCGCCGGTTTCATCTCCTCGCAAGTCAGTAACCTGACGCAGCCAGGCGATCTTCGCCTCCAGGCTCATGTCTCTTTGAGCGTGTTCCTTATATCTCCAGTGAGCAGCAATACCATACTCCGCTACTTGATCCATCGCATGAGTGCGGATTTGGACTTCTAGTGGTTTCCCTTCGGGACCGACAACGGCAGTGTGCAGGGATTGGTAGAGGTTATCCTTGGCCATGGCGATGTAGTCGTCGAACTCACCAGAGATGGGGTGCCAGACGGAGTGTACCAGGCCCAGGACCGCGTAGCATTCACGGATCTCTTGGACCAGGATGCGTACTGCGCTTACATCGTACACCTGATCGAATGTGCAGTTCTTCTCCTGCATCTTGCGGTAGATGCTGTAGATGTGCTTCGGGCGTCCGAATATCTCCGCCCGAATGTTCTCTTTCCGCAGTTTGCCTCTGAGGATGGCCATGACTCGCGAGAGATGCTGATTGCGTACCTCACGTCGCTCAGCGAGGAGCTGAGCGATCTGTTTATACTCATCCGGCTTCAGGTAACGAAAGGCCGTGTCCTCCAGCCGCCACTTAATCTCCCAGATGCCGAGACGGTTGGCCAATGGTGCGAAGATATCGAGGGTCTCCTGGGCTATGCGTTGCTGCTTGTGCTCAGGAAGATAGCGTAGGGTCTGCATGTTGTGAAGGCGGTCAGACAGTTTGATGATAATTACCCGGATATCATCTACCATAGCCAGGAACATCTTGCGGAGATTCTCTGCCTGTTCGTCCTGAAGCGAAGTCTTACCTGATCGGCTCAAGCGCCTGATGCGGCTTAGCTTGGTTACGCCGTCCACGAGATGCGCGATCTCGTCGCCAAATTCCTCGCGGATGATTTCCAGGCTGAATTCAGTATCTTCGGGGACATCATGGAGCAGAGCGGCAACAACAGCCGGTATCTCGGGACGTAGTCCAGAGACGATCCCGGCCACCGCCAGGGGGTGAGTCACATAGGGTTCGCCTGAGGCGCGGAATTGGCCTTCGTGGGCTTTGACGGCCAGCTCGTAGGCTCGCTCAATGACCTCGAGATTCCCTTCACAGCGCTCCTCTTTTAGCTTTCTGACTAGCTCTTGAACTTCCATAGGATCGGACTCCATCCATGGATGTATTTGGAGTATATACTAAAGGGGGTCTTTGCGCAAAGGTCTCTCCGTGGGGTAGAGTGTTGAAGTAGAGGGTGCGGTCGGGAGACCTTACCCAACGGGTGGTGCGGTCGGGAGACCTTACCCAACGGGTGGTGCGGTCGGGTGATCTTACCCAACCCTGCCGCCCAATCTCGTTTTGAACGCAGAGAACAAGGACCCCCTGATGTGTCTGACCAAGACTGTGGTATCTCTAGTCAAGGGGATCCCTGTTGCTCATGCTCGCCATCCGCCAGAATCCGACCGGCCCCTGGGGATGTTATTCTTTCTCGGCTATGCCGGGAGCCAGGAAGCTATCCTTGACCGCGGGTTGTAGAAGGTACCAGATGGTCACCCCGCCGACAATGGTGCCCACGGGGAAGAGTAGAAGGGAGAGGACGCCCAAGGCGATGGAGAGCCATCGTCCCCATTCCAGCATCTTGAAGAGTGCCCATCCGGCGGCTGCGTGCGCTA
>JAKLPW010000179.1 GCA_022013675.1 Anaerolineae bacterium
ATCTCGGCATACGGCATCGAATCCGTTATCTCAGTGGCGCGCCGGTAGTGGCAGAGAAAAGGCACATCGGTCATGACCACCGACACACCAGGCTCCAATCCGCCGACGGCGATGGAAATGCCTCCGCCTTGACTACCTCCGGTGATCGCGATGCGTTCGGCGTCAACGGCGGGATGCTGTCGGGCCGCATCCACCGCCCGCACCCCATCTGAGAAGACCCGCCGATAGTAGTAGGTCTTGGGATCCAAAATACCTCTGGTCATGAAACCAGGGTAGTGGGGATTGGAACCATCCGGTTCGGGATCGGGCGTATCGCCCTGCCGCCCCCCGCTGCCCTGACCCCGCGTGTCCATTACCAGATGGGCGTAGCCAACGCTGCTCCACAGCAGCCAGTCGGTGGGAAAGCCACGACCACCGCTGTAGCCGATGTATTCCACCACACAAGGAAGACGCTCGGGACGCTGGCGGGGCATCAGCAGCCAACCTTTGACACGCTGACCGCCGTAGCCGCTAAAAGTGACATCGAAGGTTTCTACGGTGCTCAGGCCGTAGTCCACCGGCTCAAAAACGGCATCCAGGGGGAAACGGCGCACCTCTGCCAGGGTCTGTTCCCAGAAGGAATCGAAATCGGGGGGCTCCTCCCTTGGCGGCAGGTAGGTCTTCAGCTTCTCCAAAGGCATGTCAAATAACATTATGCTCGCTCCTCTCATATATGGATTTGTTGGTATGCCTCGCCGCAGCGCAAAGCAAGGGTCTCGGCTTTGATGCTATCCGTATCTGCCCGCATCAGAGGTCCATCTGCTCCGAGAAGCGTCCAGGCGCGGTCACGTCTGTCTCTTATGGTACTACAACCCTACGCTGTCGTCAACGTCGCGTGGGTAGCGTGTTACGAAAGAGCCCTTGGAGGAATTGCCGTCCAACTGAATACGCTGTATACTCTCGCAATAGCTGCCTCACAAAGGAGTACACTTGGGAGAGATCGCCGCACTTACCACCTCTGTGCTTTGGTCATTGACCTCAATACAGTTCACGCTGGCAGGCCGCAGAATCGGGGTCGCGGCCACCAACCGGATCCGGCTCCTCTTGGCAACTCTGTTCCTGTCGCTGGCCCACCTCGTACTGCAAGGCGAACTCTGGCCCATCAAGGCCGAGCTCTTTCGCTGGGGTTGGCTGGGGCTTTCGGGCATAGTCGGCCTGGCACTAGGCGACACCAGCCTCTTTCAGGCTCTTGTGCTTATCGGACCACGCCGGTCCATGCTGATGATGACACTCGCACCGATTATCAGCTCCTTGCTAGCCTGGGGATTCCTCGGCGAGACACTGCAACCCATCGAAGTTAGCGCGGCGCTGCTGGCCATTGCAGGCACCGCCTGGGTTGTTTCAGAAGGGCCAAGCAGCAATTCGCGAGCGCAGACGGCCAAGAACAGAAGACAATACGCGCTGGGAGTGCTGTACGGCTTGGGTGGCGCATTAGGTCAGTCCCTGGGACTGGTACTGGCTACTCAGGGGCTCACGGGGAATTTTCCCGCTCTGTCTGCCACACTCATCAGGATGGTAGTCGCTTCAAGCGTGATCTGGTTCTTCGCTCTGATCAGGGGCCAGGTCAAAACAACTAGCCACACACCGGTGGATCGAAATGTCTGGCTCCTGATTGCTGGTGGATCCCTGACCGGCCCCTTCCTGGGCGTCTGGTGCTCCATGATAGCCGTGCAGGGTGCCCCGGTAGGCATCGCCTCGACGCTGATGGCACTAAGCCCGATACTGTTGGTTCCCCTGGAGCATTGGTTATTTGGCGAGAAGGTCAGCGCTCGCGCCATCACCGGCACCATCGTGGCTCTCGCAGGGGCAGCCCTCATCTTTCTGACCTGATGACTCATCCGTAGCCATGGGCGCTACGCCTGGATCTTCCTCAAGGGCGAGGTGATGGGAACTACACGCCCACAAGGGGCTAAACTACTACCGGGACGGGCTACTGGCAGGATGAGCTATCTGACGCGCTTCATCAAGGCTGACCCCAGACTGGAGCAAGGATATCCGGTGACCCTGGTAGCGGGAGAATAGGCAAGAAAGACTCTTCGGGTTTCTTCTTGGAAGAGAACCTGTCGAGACGTGAATGATTCAACACAATTTCGGGACGGCTACCATCCTGACTATAATCTGGAGGGTCTCCTGCCCACTATTACCGCAGCTCTTGGCTGAACGGGAAGAGGGCGACGGGTATCAGCTTGATGTGTTGCTTGGCAAAGGGGAGACCAACGATGGTGATGGTCAGGATCAAGGCAGACACCAGGTGTGCCATGGCGATCTCCCAGCCGAAGAGGATTATCCAGACCACGTCAAAGACGATCTTCAACGAACCCGGTCTGTCGGTACTGACTACCTCTTTACCAAAGGGCGCAAAAGTGGCTACGCCTAGATTAATGGACTGTAAGCCAAACGGAATCCCGACGACCGTTACACAGAGCAAGAGTCCCCCAATGATGTAGCCCAAGCCCGTGATCAAACCACCGAAGATAAGCCAGATCAGATTTCCCAATAAACTCATAACCAACCTCCATTTCAACCGCGTAGTCAATCATCATCCCAGTCACAGCAAGCGCGATACTTGCCTCTCCAGGAGCACTTTTCGCCGCTAGAGCCAGCGCTCATAGCTGGTGCTCCCCCATGGAGGAGCACCAGCAGGAGAGAGGGTAGAATCATCTACCAGAGTCACTACGTGAAACCCAGACGTTTGGTTGCGGTTTTTGGGCCAGCCCAATCAGATCAAATGCAGTCCGGACATAGAGCGGAGCCTGCAACTCGGGAGCAGCGTGATCTCCATCAAGGATACTCACTCTAAGTACGCGAACTCCGGGGAAATCGTTTCGCCGGTACTCAACGAGGGACTGTTGCACTTGGCTGGAATCCTCACAGTCTGGGAACACGTCGCGCCAGCGAATCATCGTGTCGTCTTCTCCGAATAAGAGGACCACCTGGCCATCATACTCGTACTCCTTCCCGACGACCTTGCTCGCAGAGGGTGTAAGTGACCGTCTCACCCTCGACGGCCACCTCACCCCGTATCCGCTCTTGGAGAAAAGCGATCTCAGTGCGATTGGTTTGTCTCATGGCACCCAGCCGTGATAGCGGGAAAAACCGACGCAAGGATTATGCTGTGCGCAGGGGAGAGCCTCCGCTACCCGGTCAAGCCTCGATTGACAAGCCGCTCGTGCTCCCAGGCCGCGTAGTTCTCTGGGGGATGGATCATCTCGGCATCGGGCTTGCGTACGAGCTTTGGCACGTTATCCGGGCATCCTGTGACGCACAGCCCACAGCCAATGCACCGTTTCCGATCCACGACGGACACTCCGCCTTCATCGGAAATCGCATTCACCTGACATCGCTCGATGCAGATCCCACATCCCACACACTCTTCCGGATTGATGATGGCGTAGTAGTTGGCAGCGGCTACCGAGTTCTCTATGCCGTAGTCGGTGATCCCTCTGAGGATTCCGCAACAGCAGCCGCAGCAGTTGCAGATATAACCGACCCCTTTTACCACGTTGTTCACCGTGTGCACCAAGCCAACCTCTTCAGTCTGGTCGAGGATCGCCAATGCCTCTTCGCGGGTAATGTCCTCGGGTCGGGAAGGACGCTCGCGGGAGGAGAAGGTGAGACAGACCTTCACCGGAAGATCACAGCGACGGGTACCCAGTTCATCCTGTTGCACTCGGCAGATGCAGTCGCGGACGCTGAACGTATTGGCAGACATGAGAATCGCCTTTACATCGTCGTAAGGCAGTATCCACTCGGACTTCACCGAATCCTGTGTGGGGACAACGCGATGCAAAGCCGGCTGCGGCCCCATGATACCCTTGGCCCCTCCATCAGCCATGTAGTCCTCAACCAGATGAGCCAGCTCGTGGTCCATGAGTTCCAATTGCGCCTCGTAGATACCAACCACGAAGGGGGCCAATCTGAAGAGCGGCTTCCCGCTACTCTTGTCGAACCACACAACTCCACGCCGGACCAATTTCATCAGCCGATTTCTGGTCTCCTGGGTATCCAGCCCGGCTCCCTCGGCAATCACGTCGACGGGTTCCATGGTACCGGACAGACGACATGCTAGCGAGGCCTCCTCCGGCGAGAAGATCTTCTGCAGTAGAAGTATCTCTAGACCGGATGGGGTTCGGGGAAAACCATTGGGAAGTCTGTCCAAAGCGTCGGCAAGCTGCTCATAGACATCGGTGTTCATCTTAGTCATCCTTTCCCTACCTCTAATGGACTGATAGAACGAGGCACGGCGCTGTAGGGACAGGTTTTGGATCGCTGATCGCTCCCCAATGAACGACCCAAATCGAGCCCAGCCCCGCTAACACAGAAATGCCCCTTGCTTGGGCCCCTACGCAGGCTCCACACCGATACAAACCTATCAAACATACGGGTTCCTCGCTGTCTACGGACCTGACAGTTCAAGCACCATCGGATCGAAGCAGATGCCTTTCACTGTCTGCCTCGGCCCTTTCTGGCGAAAACCCAGCCTCCTGTACACCTCCATAGCATAGGGGGACGAATTAACACTGACCTGCAACAGGCCCGGCTTGTGGCTGAAGCAGATCTCCAGGGACTTGCGCAGCAGTTCCCTGCCGATCCCTATCCTCTGAAAACGCTTGTCCACGAAGAGCAAGGAGATGTGGCCATAGTCTCGTACTTCGATCATGCCCACGATCTCTTCAAGCAGCAGTGCTACCAGCACGAAGTGATTCTGTTGGGAACGCTCCAGGAGCGAGCCGGGTTCAACGTACTTGAGGAACTCCTCGACACCATCATCAGAGTACTCGGGTGCGACAAATTCGTTGAACACGCGGGTGACGAGAGTACAGACCGTGGACTCCTCCCCGGATCTCATGAATCGGTAAGACAGAGATGCTTCCATACTCAATCTCGCTTCCATTCGAGCGCCGTTCCCCTCTTACTAGTGAAGAATCTCTGTGTTTCCTTTACGGAGTAATTCGTCTCGCCATCAACTCGAACCAGCCGAACCTCCTGTTTGCATGCAGCGCTATCCTACCCCATAGAAGATCGCTACGCAACCCCGTGCCCACACCGTATCCGAGTCATCCACAGTCGAATTATAACAAAGGATGAGGTGAATATCAACGCGGCGTTGGTGCACCCAGTGATCCGGATTGAGCATTGAGAGCCAGGGGCAAGAATAGACAGGGCATGTTGCAGCCACTAGTCGCGGTGTGTACCCTCTGCCCACGCATTGGCCTTCGCATCAATCTCACGGATGAACTCGCTCTTCCCATCAATGTAGCTATCAATATCCTCTGGGAATCTCCGTGCCAGATCGTCCTTCAACCGACCATAGGCCTGCGCTTCCTCAGGGTGAGCGATCAAGTAATCCCTGAAATTGAGATGCCGATGGATATCGGGATGCCCGGCGCCAAATACATGGACGTGGTGTGTTCGAGTGAACTCGTCAGGCTTTGGCTTGGTTTGCTCTGATTAGCCTACTGCCTGGGCTACAGTGCTTCAAGGCGTAACGTATTCCCAATTGCCGGAGTCGGACCCGTAGAGTCTGATTACATCGCCGTCAATCGAGCGCACATAGGCAATGGCGGGGAGGGATTCCTGTGCTTGCCACTGCCAGGCACTTTCAAAGCCCCGTTCCGGGCTCAGCGCCCAGCCCAACTTCTCTCTCACATTCTGGTTCCCACGCCAGATCTTCCCAAAGCCCCGTACCGGTTGGAGGAGCCCCTCAGGCGGAACTGCCCCTGAGTCACTCTCCGGGTCCTCCGGCGTCCACGTATCATCGAAGCTCTGCCACTGGTTATCGTTGTAAAGGATGAGGATCACTCCTTCGGCAACAACGTCTATGCCACGGATCTCTTCCAGCCAAATCGCGCGCCCATTCTGGAAAGCTTGCTCCGCTGCGGACATGAAGGTCGCCTCGTAGAGCGGACACATGATAGGCGCGGGGTCGAAGAAGTAGTCGTATTGGCACGGCCAGTCAACGACGACCGATTCTATGACCTGTTTACCACTCTGATCCTGAGCCATGAGTGCCATCGCTGGGTCACGGTAGTTGGTGCCCGGCAATTCGACGGTGAGCGTGCCACTAGGCGGGACATCCCACCACCTGGCGAAGCGCTGGGAAGTACCACTCACGATTCTCGCTGTGCTGGCACCGCTCGTCTCCCAGGTGAAAGTCAGACGTTTGCCCGTACCCACGTCCTCCGCGACTACGCTGAAGGCCCGAATGAACAGCGCTGGCGTAGGGGAGGGCAGGGTAGCGACCGTCGCAGGCAGCGGGGTTGAAGTTGAAGTCTGCTCTGGCGGGACGATTGGAGTGGCTGGCACGGTTGGCGTAGCCAGCTCACTGGCAGACACGGGCGTCTCCGGCGGCAACTCAACCACGGGTACAGCTGTGGGCGCTTCCGTGCTCGTCAGCAATCCCCGCAGCTCTTCCACCTTCGTGGGAATCATCTCACCAGGCATACAAGATGCCACAGCCAATAGAAACACTAGCAGGGTCAAGAACGAACCCACAAATCGTTTCTTACCACCAAACATCGCAATCTCCTTTATCTCTTCCACTTAAGGCCCATGTTCAGGCTGTCCGCCATAATGCGCCTGATGGTATCTCGGGTGAAGATACGTGCCCGTTTCACTGCGCTGGCTGTGATGAAATAGGGGTGGGCCGGATTAACAGGACGGGTCAGGTTGCTGAGGGCATTGTCGCACTTCTTTTTCAGGGCGAGTAGCGTCCTTGCCGGGGTTGGGTCCGACCACGAGCAAAGGGATTCCTTGTACGATCCGCGGGTCACAAACCCACTCGAGCGACAATGTCCGGAGTTCTCTGTACCGCCCCAGCCCGTAGGGCTTCGCCCTTGCAGCCGGTTGCTTTAGCTTCCGTTAGTCGCTCTTGGCCGATCATTCAACCAGGTAGCCTTCCTTCTGGTAGCGCTGGAATAACTGACCCCAGGAGGTGTTGGCCCGCCAGTCCTCGTAGATGTGCTTCTCCTTCAGCGGCCAGTGGATGTAGTCGTGGTTGAACTCAGATACGAATATGGGAAAAGCGACCAGCGGCGTGTGGAAGATGAGCTTCTGGAGGAATTTCGTGGGGCCGTACCAGGATAACCACGCCAGGAAGCGGTGAAAGTTCTGCCCCACCGCGAAACCCCAACTCTCTCCCGACACATCATCACCGACGATTTCGATCTCGCGCACGTCGCCCACTCCCAGGCCACGCTCGTGGGCTAAACGGATGTACTTGATACTAAGAGGATCAAACCCCATCATCTTGGCAGCCACGGCATCAATGGCCACCTGGTCTGCCGAAGCCAGCATGACGTTCTTTACTATCGGCTTAAGCGTACGTGGTCCTGGGCCATTGCCAGCCGTGGTACCATCCATCACGGCAAAGATGCCCGAGTGAATCTCCTTCTGAATCGCTAGCAAGTCCACCAGCGTCTCGTGAATCCAGGTGTGGGTGTAGTGGCGATGCTGGCTAAGCAGGCCGCCGAACGCATTCTTCATCGATCCGGTGGTAGTGGAATACATGTGGCATTTGACAGTCGGCAGGTGCACGATGTTCTTGCCAAAGAAGTAATCGGGCAAGCGGATGCCCTTGGGGTAGATGTGATCGAGGATCAGCATCTCAGCCTTGGGCTCGTAGGGCACCCAACTCATGTCCTCGTCTTTGAAGTTAAAAAGCACAGGGATGTCGTAGTGCTCAAAAATCGGCACGTAGCCATTGAGATCCTGCCCTTTGAAGGCATTGATGACCACGGTCTGGTTCTGCACGGCAACCTGATCACTGAACCCAGCCTTGCGCAGGGCCAGTATCGTACCCTCCAACTGCCAGGGAGTGGTGTTGGCGCTGGGCATGGGAAAATGCCAGGAGATATTATCTTTCAGAATCGTAGTGGCGTTGGGGTCGAGCGCCTCTCCTACCTCCGCCAGATCAAACAATCGCTCGTAGTCCTGCAGAACCGTCTCCGGCTGCGTGCGTAACACGGTTACTTTAGCTCTGGTTTTCATCACGAAACTCCTTTCGCGAAGCCACTTCGTTGGCGTCAGCCTAGCAATGATCGTAGTATAATTCTACAGCATAATACAGCATTAGGCAACAATGGGCAACGCACCACTCGAGTGGTTATGTCATCTTAACAGAGGTGGCGACAGTGCAGGCAGAACCGGCGAACCGCAAGGGCCACTGCCGTTTGCCTCACCGGTTTCTACACGTCCCCTTCCAATACTGGCGCCAAAGAAGAGGGACTCTACGCTTTCTCACCCAGGGGCATTATTCTATACGTTATAAATCCCGCAGTTGCATCACAATCACTGTATGCCAAGCCGATCTGAGTTGCTACGTACCTCAAATCGACACTGATATCCTTGTACTCAGCGTAGATCCTCTGATAGACCTCCATGGGCTGTCCGCCCACGGCAAGCGTGGCGTGGAACTTAAAATCCGGGCCATCATAGGCGGCCTGGGTATCCTCGAAGCGCTCAACTAGCTCTTGGTTGATCCTGTGATGCAGCTCTCTCAAATCCCGGCTCTCTTGCACAGCTAACCACAGTACGCCCCTCTCAGCACCGCCAACCGCCGTGGCCTGCAACTCCAAACGGGTAAGAGCGATCTCGAGCGGGCTGGTGCTCGCTGCCAAATGGTCGAAGTACGGTTCCAGATCAGCCAGGTTGGACAGTCGAAAGGGGAGTTTGAGCGTAATGTGAGGAGGAAACGAAGCGGCATGGAGCCCGGTCTGATACTTCTGATGGATTTCGACGGCTAATGCGCGCATGAAATTGTGAATGTGGTAGTCAACGGGCAAGAAGATCGCAGCTTTCATGGGATGTTTCCCTTTCAATTGAAATGACGCGTGCGCTCAATCCTTTCTGATCCCGCCGGCAGTCCAAGATGTCCTTCATGATCATCTCCCCACTCTCATTGTCAGTATGGGTATACGAGCCGGCAAAGGCATAGGCGGCGAGGCAGAGCAGAGGGAAACGATTGGCACTGGACTACGCGAGATCGCTCCTTCCTCTGGATGATAGGAATTGGCGAAATCCCTCGATACTGCGAACACCGTTATCAATCACTGCTCTGTAGATCATAGCGCTGAGACCGTCGCGTAGCTGCCCACGGCGATGATATGCTTCCTTGATCATTAGGATAGCCTTCCGGTGCTCGGGTTGCAGCTCCTGTTTAAGGCGATCCACGAGGGCAAAACCCGTGGTTCCGACCCGATCAGTGACCCAGATGTCGATGCTCCAGATCCCCGATGCACCTGGATAGCGATCAACTCCTACCTTCACCCCTCCCTGGTCACGATAATCAGAGATCCGAACTTCCTTGACCCGCCTGCACTCTAGAAGCTGGTGATAGATGCTATCGACTACACTCAGAAGATCCGTGGTTCCCACAACAAGGTGAATGTCGATATCAAGCTTCACAATCAGGTCCAGCGCACAGCTTCCAACCAGCCGTGCCTCACCGTACTGGTCAAGGATTTCAAACAGGGCCAACTGCTGAATTATGTCTTCTGCTTCCGTTTTAAGCGATTTTGCAGATTCTGACATGTCTATCTCAGCTCCTTATCTAACCTGCGGTGACTTCATAATGAGCTGACTACGGCGTTCGCTAGTCTGCGCGCTCAACGAGCCTCTTCAATCCCATTTCAGAGGGGAAGGTCTTAAGATTGGCGTAATACTTTTTCCTGACACCTGGTATCTTGGTCAGTAACATCAGGATGGAAGTCAGTACTCTGCTCCTGTAGTCTCTCTGCGGGAAATCATAGAGCCCGTGCTTCTTGAAGTACCTGTGGTCCGCTTGCCAGATAGGCCGAAGCCTTCCCCAAATGTTGTCTCTGAAGACTGTGTGTCCCCCGACACCAAGGAAGTTCTGCGGTCTGACATACCCTTCCTCAGCAAACCTGACCAGACGCTCCGCAAAGCTCTGCAGCAAAGCGTCAATCTCCTCCGAGTTATCACACTCGTCGGTGATGATGTCTACGTGATTGGCATGCTGCCTCGCGGTGGACGAGGCTTCGAGAATCTGAATGAGATTCTGGTTCTGCGTCAAAGGACCTGAGATGATGTATCCCAACTGCTTTCCAGGCAGTGACGGCGTGTGGTTCCAGAAGAAAGCCCGATCATAGAACGTTTTCCACATGGAGGACAGATACCGTCCCTTGACAGTCCCTGCGAAGACGATGATGTCTGCGGTTCTCACTCGCTCGTTGTAGAAGTCAGCAAACCCGTCCTGATACGTACAGGTGTAGTCATATCCGCACCGCATGCAACCCAAGCATGCGCCTCGTATGTCAATATCGTTCAGGTCGATCACATCTATCATCTGCGAAAGACCGCCTGAACTGCCCTATCATCTTCCCAAGGTTGGTATCGGTGTCGTAGGCATTTGTCAAGACCACGACCTTCTTGCCTTTGGTATCAGTTCTCGTTTTCGGCTCGACCGGCCGGTACGCGAAGTCACTGAAGGTCAGCGGCCTGAATAGTTTCGAGGTGGGGGTCTTCTCTCGAATGGCCCTGAAGAAGCTCTCGGCGAAGACCATCAGGTCCCCTCTTCTCCTCTCTTGCATCATATCGATGATATCCAAGGAGATGGCGTCGGCGTATCTCATACCCAGGTCTTCACAGACGGCCCGCATGTAGTTGTGAGCGGTGTGGTCGTAGAAATGGATGGAGGTGGTTATCACGGCTGTATATTTGTCTTTGAAAGCATCTTCCACTCTTCTTTCGGAAATCAGTTCGATGAATCGCATATACTGAGCGGGGACGCATAGGACCCACAACCCAAAAGACCACAAGACGCCATCGGCTGATCTTACTTCATCGATGATCTCCTGGAAGGCTTTGTGATCTCTCTCGATCTTCTTGATGTGCTGGGACACATGAACGATTCTGAATTCATGTTGAGGGAAACACTTCTGAATATATGCCACGTACTGGAGTGTGATGCTGGCCTTGCCCTTGGGGCTTCCGTTGAGTACAACGATTCTCATTTTGTCTCCTATAATCTCTTCTTGCAAGAGCTTCCGGCATGGTCCCCGGAGCCGCTGTCCAACTACTGGTTCGACGGATGGGTGTCTATTGCCCCTGAGCGGGGAAAGCTCCCCCGCCACGCTCGGGCAGATCTAAAGTCACCCCGCGTTCTCTACACCCAAAACACTGCTACTGCTGCTAGAGCCAAGACACCCCAAACGGCCCGATTCCAATCCCAGAGTCGTCATGATCCCCTGCCACAGGCCGTACATCGAGAGGACCAACCCGACCTGCGCCAGGGTGTCAGTTTTGGCCTTGACGTACGTGGGCAGCGTGGGTACATAGAAAAACAATCCTGTCCAGAAGAAGAGCGATACTGCAGCATACAGCGCGATGTTCCAGCGACGGTTCTTTGTTCCAGCAGGGGATGCCTCTGCCGGTTCTGCACTAGAATTGGCCGTGCGCGATAGATTTCCTTTTCTGTAAGTAGTTGGCATGCCAGCTATTTTACCAGCAATGCTAAATATGACCAAGAGGTGATAAAATAGGGAGGGCACGATAGGCAACTGAGTGAGGAGAGGGGGTGCAGGTTGCTGTTTGATAGTATGTTGAGCATGCTGAGAGAGAGGTTGCTACTAAAGATCGGCGTTCCTGACTTCGGCAGATCACCCCTTGCTTTTCGCAAGCAGTGAGGCACAGCCCACCCCCCAGTGACCTCTCGGGCTGCCTCCGCCTCTCTTTAACTGCGCCTGCTACAGATTACTACGGCCTTTCCCCTTTGCCTCTAGGGCAAATCTAGAATTGCTGGGCAGACACGCTGGTCTGCCCCTACCGGATGGGCTGGCCAGTAGGGGCGAGGCATGCTGCGGCGGGAGCAGTGGCGTGTCGGGTACGAGTGTTGCATGCCTCGCCCCTACTTTTTCTGGGCTCTCTCTATCTTGGCCCACGAATCCCGCAGGGCCACGGTGCGATTGAATACCAGCTTTTCCGGGGACGAGTCAACGGAATCTACACAGAAGTACCCTTGTCTCTCGAACTGATAGCGACTTCCTGGTGCTGCGCCCGCTAGGCTGGGCTCCACGCGGCAGGAGGTCAGCGTTTCCAACGAGTTGGGGTTCAGATGAGTCTTGAAATCGGCGTCGCCCTCCATGGGGTTTGCCTTGACGAAAAGCCGGTCGTACTGGCGCACCTCGGCTTCGAGGGCGTGGGCGGCGGATACCCAGTGCAGTGTCCCCTTGACCTTGCGTCCATCCGGAGCCCAACCGCCTCGAGTCTCCGGATCATAGGTGCAATGGAGCTCGATTACCTCGCCGGTCTTCTCGTCCTTGACCACATCCACACAGGTGATGTAGTACGCATAGCGCAGCCGCACCTCGCGGCCCGGGGCCAGGCGGAAGAACTTCCTCGGTGGGTCCTCACGGAAATCCTCCCGTTCGATGTACAACACACGCGAGAAAGGAACCTTGCGTGTTCCCATGCTGGAATCTTCTGGATTGTTGATGGCCTCCAGCTCTTCTACCTGGTCCTCAGGATAGTTATCTATGACCACACGAAGTGGCCGTAACACCCCCAGGACTCGCGGAGCGCGCTTGTTCAAGTCCTCTCGGATGGAATACTCCAGCATGGCCACGTCAACGATACTGTTGGCTTTGGCCACTCCGATCAGACTGCAAAAGTTCCGGAGGGACTCCGGTGTGTAGCCCCGCCGCCGTAGCCCCGACAATGTGGGCATGCGCGGGTCGTCCCACCCACTGACGTACCCCTCTTCTACTAGTTGCAGCAGCTTTCGCTTGCTGATCACGGTGTAGTTGAGGTTGAGACGCGCGAACTCGATCTGCTGCGGATGGTAGACGTTCAGTTCGTCAAGCACCCAGTCGTACAACTCGCGATTGTTCTCGAACTCCAGCGTACAGATGGAGTGTGTGATGCCTTCGATGGAGTCCGACAGGCAATGGGTGAAGTCGTACAATGGGTAGATGCACCACTTATCGCCTGTCCTGTGATGTGTCGCCCGCAGAATGCGGTACAGGACCGGGTCTCGCATGATGATATTCGGAGAGGCCATATCGATTTTAGCCCGAAGCACGTGGGCTCCGTCCTCGAATTCTCCTGCCCGCATGCGCTGGAACAGGTCCAGGTTCTCCTCGATCGAGCGTGTGCGGTACGGGCTGTTCCGGCCGGGCTCGGTCAAGGTACCCCGGTACTCTCTGGTTTCGTCTGCACTCAGGCTGTCAACGTAGGCCTTGCCGGCTTTGATCAACTGCAAAGCATACTCGTACAGTTGCTCGAAGTAGTCGGAGGCGTAGTGCAACCGATCACCCCAGTCGAAGCCAAGCCAGCGGATATCCTCCTGGATCGAGTTCACATACTCGACTTCCTCTTTGCTTGGATTGGTGTCATCGAAGCGCAGATTGTACAGACCGCCGTACTCGGTGGCGACACCGAAGCTGAGCCAGATAGCCTTGGCGTGTCCTATGTGAAGATAGCCGTTCGGCTCCGGTGGGAAGCGCGTATGGACTCGCCCCCCGTACTTGTTCGTCCTCAAGTCCTCTTCGACAATCGTTCGAACGAAGTCAAGTGAGGGAGCAGGCTCGGCCTTGGACGTACGGTCAGATCCCCTCTTGTTCTTCCCCTTCTCATCTGTGTCTCTCATCTCTTCCTCTCCCGATCCTTGGGCATAACGCCAATGAGTTCACCAACGTGCTTAACCATACGTCTCCTTCTGCATCCTGTCAAATGCTGCGAAAGGCTATCCCTGAGTGCCCACTTCCTCGGACTTGGCCTCCGGCACAAAGCGCCAGAGAACCAGGGCCACGGACAGGGCTCCCATCATGCTGATCATCACCGGGGCCCGGAACCCCCAGCGTTCGAAGACTAGCCCACCAATGTAGGGAGCTGGAAACGAGAGCAGCCCTCGAAAGGCACTTAGCCTTCCCATCTCCTCGGCCCGTCGTTCATCTGGGACGTGATCGGACAGCCAGGCCAAGACCGCCGGAACCCAGGTGGCGGGCACCAGGCCATTGAGTATTTGAAGAGTGGCAAAAGACTCGAAGCGCGAAGAGAATAGCCAGCCTACCATCATAACCACGCCCAGCAGCTCAGAGATCACCATGAACCTGATCCGGCCATGCCGCTCGATCAATCTCCCGATAGGCATCTGAGAGAGCGCCCACGACAAAGAGGAGATGCTGGACATGATGCCAAACTGCGTTGAGCTGAAGCCGTAGGCCTGGCTCAACATCCCGTAGAGGATGCCCGCCCCCAGGCCCCAGACGAAGGAATCCAGCGTGGTAGCTATGTAGAAGCTCCGCAGCTTCACCGGCGGAACGAGGATGTTTCGAAGCGTTTCGGCCAACCCCTGCCAAGAGATCGTTTTCCGGTTGTCAGAGCTCAGGGTTTCGACAGCGAAGTGAGCTACCAGAATCACGCCGGCGATTTCCACGCAAAGGCCTACCAAGAAAACCGGAGAGAAGCCCCAGCGGTCGGCCATCAAGCCAGCCAGTATCGCCGCGAAGACGCCAGCAGCAGCGTAGCCCACAGTGGTCAGGCTGTAGATCCTTGCTCGCTCCTGGCCTATAGCGGATTCGGCGACCATCGAATCCTTCACCGGTTGTGCTATGGAGGCCAGGCCCAGGAAGACCACGCCCGGGAGCAGCAGATACCAGTTCCCAAGGTATCCTGCCAGAGCGTAGAGCGAAAAAGCAACCATGCTCATGACCATGCCGAGTACAAGGAGTGACTTCCGCCCTCGTCGATCCGACAGCCAGCCACCAATGGGTTGGATCAGGCTGGTGACCACTCCCTGAAATCCTCCCAGGCTCTCCAATAAGCCCAATGTAGGCATAGATGCCCCTAGGCTTAGGACGAAAGGCTGCCAGATAGCACGCATCATCGTAGAGCTGATGCCCCGAAGAAATGTTTGAAGGGCCAGGACGAGAACGTTGCGGTCGCCGCGTTGTGATCTGGTACGATCTGAGATGGACTTAGACATCCTGAGAACCAAGCTCCTTTCCCCAAAGGGGGTAGATGACGATGAGGGCCATCGCATACGTTGCAGAGGCCAACAACAACACGGTCGAGAACCCGAAAGAGATGCTCAGTATCATGGAAAGGATAGAGCTGATAACGGAAGCGCATCCATTGACACCCCAAACCCACGGGATGAGTTCAGGTGCCTCGTGGCCTACAATAGCTATGCCCTTTGGAAAGGGAATACCCATGAGCATACCTAGCGGGGCCACACTCAGCACGGTGATGACGACGCGAGCGGCCAACGGCAAGCCTAGTGTTCGTTCGAAGAGCCAGGGCAGGGCAAGAGGGTAAAGAAGAGCCAGGGCCACCAAAGCGAGCAGAGCAGCGATTCCATTTATTCGAGTCGACAGGACACTTCCGATGCCCGAAGCCAGCAGGAGAGCGAAGAGAACCACACCAAAGGCATAGGTTGGCTGCCCAAGGAAGAGAATGAACCGCTGCATGAGGGGTATCTCAATCCACAGATAACCGATACCCAGAAGGGCAAAATAGAGCAGAAAGCGCCCGCGAAAGCGAACTCCCCTTTCTCTGCCAAGGGCCAGAGGGAGGAGGATCAACACTCCCGACGCTGCCAAGGCCAGTATCAGCAGCATGATGAGCACGAGATAGCCACTTCCACCAAAGGGTTGCCAGGTTTTCCCGTAGTTGCGCAGGATATCCGGTACCTGGCTCCATTTGAAGAAATGGAAGAAAAAGGGACGGTCGTCGCTGGGAGGACTGATTTCGTAATCATACTGCTGGTAGAAATCCGCGTGATCTACCGGTGTGATCACGCGGGAGAAACTCTCATAGTAGACCGGGGCCTCCAGCAGGTTGTAGCGATTGGCTTCCTCGCCGGTCATGCCCGGATAGTAGATCAAATCGTAGTTGAGCCGGTCGCAAAACGCTATCACATTCTCGATATCACCGACGGTGAACGGAGTACGTCTCACCAGGAGGGTCGCGGTGGACCAACTGCGAATGGCCACAATGTGCCTGCGAGGGTCGGGCACTCCCAGGTGCTCCAGAGCCTCCACCGCGAGAGCGCAAACGCGCAGCTCTTCGCTGGGCGGATCCTGAAGCCATCGTGTGAGCATCAGGATACCGTCCTCAGAGAGATGTCCCAGGTAATCTTCGAAGGCTTCCAGCGTGTAGGCGTAGCTCTCCGAGAGGCCGAAAGCGCCGGAAGTGATCGGATGATACGTGTCGGTCAGGGAGAGATGCAGTATGTCGAAATGCTCTTCACTGCGGCGAACGAAGCTCCTCCCGTCCTCGATGATAACTCGCACACGGGCATCCCGATAGATATGCCCGGCATACTCCCCATACCGCTCCCTCATAACCTCGACGATGGCCGGGTTTCCCTCCACTACTGTTACAGAGGAGACGTCGTGATGCAGAGCCGTAAGCACATCTAGTCCACCACCAGGGGAGATGACCAAACAGCGGCTAGCAGGGCGCAGCTCGTAGGCCAGAGAAGCGGGCAGGTAGTCGAGGAACTCCTCGTCCTCGGAGGATGCCCGTCGGGTGATAGGACTCAGGTTACCGCCGTCCAGTGTCAATCCCAGTTGAGGGGGAAGACCTCCCCGGTACACCAGGCTCAACCCGGGCGCGGAATGGATCCCCTCGCTCTCTATCACGTCTACCCGCGAGATGGCGTTCCAACGGCGATGCAGGATGCGCGCGTTCGGGAAGCGCAGCGCGGCACTCAATGTTTTGTAAGGAGACATCCCAATATCCCACCAGGCCGGAGGTCGGATCGCCAGGGCTATCAGGAGCAGAAGAAGCCCCAGGCAGAGTCCGCGCCAAACCCGACCCGAACGGTCTGCCAACCAAGGCCTGCCCGACACTTGGAGAAGCAGAGCGCTGGCGGCACCCAGAGCAGCCACCAGGGCTATCGTGCCTCCTCCCCCCAGTAGAGGCAGCAGGCCAAGCGCTGCCAGGCATCCCAAGGCCGACCCTCCCATGTTTATGCCGTAGAGCAGACCGACGTGCTCTGGTTCAACCTGCAACAGAGAGCCGATCATCAGGCCACCGAAGAAGAAGGGCATGACTAGAGCCAGGTAATAAAGGGCCAGGTAGAGCAGTTGCACCCGTTCCCATGCGATGCGGAAGGAATCAAAGGGGAGATAGTTGATGGCCAGATAGCTCCCGATGGTGCTCAGAGCGAATCCCAGGGACATCTCA
>JAKLPW010000180.1 GCA_022013675.1 Anaerolineae bacterium
GTAGCCGCCGTGCGCGTCATGTGGATGTTGATCAAAGCACTATTGTGCATAATGTCACACTCGGCAGAATGGATGAATCCCATTCCCCCCATATCCGCCGCCAACTGGTAGACCTCGTCAAACCTTCCATCTTCAAGCCAAAGCGCCGCCTTGCAGTTGTCCGGTTCTCTCAAATCAAGTTGCAAAAACTCGTCGGCAGCCGTTGGCGCAAACTCGTGCTCCTTGATGTCAACGCCACGAACCCAATATCCTTCTTTCTTGAGCTTCTTTGCCAAATGCCCACCGATGAACCCGCCCGCTCCACAGACCAATGCCCTCTTCACCTGCTGATTCTCCTATCTCCATTCTCTTGCGTGCACCGGCGTGCTACTTATCCTACACGACATCTGCAAACGTCTTCTCCATCCGTCGGAAGTAGAAAGCGCCGCTGATCAGCAGCCCCACTGCCACCAGTGCCGAAACGAGGACAATTGAGCCTGGAGCCGTCTCCGTCCCCAGCAATGCCCAGCGGAAGCCCTCGACTACGCCGGCCATGGGATTGATGCCATACAGGGTGCGCCACGGCTCGTCGAGCAGGCTGCTGGGATAGGCGATGGGTGTAGCGAACATCCAGGCCTGTATCAGAAAGGGAACTGCATAACGCACATCGCGAAACTGCACGTTCATCGCCGTCAGCCACAAACCAACCCCCAGAGAGGTCACCAGAGCCAGCAGCAACAGGAGCGGGAGCCAAACCACGGCTGTTGTGGGCACAATGCCGTAGAACAACATCATCCCCAGCAACACCATAAATGCCAGCACAAAATCTACCCCACCCGAAATCACCGCAGAGATGGGCACCACCAGGCGGGGGAAGTAGACCTTCTTGATCAGATTAGCACTGCCCACCAGGCTGCTGGCCGACTGGCTGAGTCCATTGGCGAAGAAGGTCCACGGCACCAGGGCCGCGTAACTGAAGATGGGATACGGTATGTCGTCCGATGGCATCTTGGCCAGCCGGCCGAAGAACAAACTGAACACCACCATCGTGAAGAAGGGCTGGATGATGGCCCAGGCTGCGCCCAGTACCGTCTGCTTGTAGCGCACTTTGATGTCGCGCCAGGTGAGGAAGTAGAGCAAATCGCGATACTCCCACAAATCACGCAGGTTTAGCGATATCCAACCCTTCGAAGGCTCGATAATCGTGACAGGCACTTGATCAACCCCCACCGCTGGCCCCCTGTCATCTGCGTGGCTGGTGGCTTGTGCGTTGAAATCCATCGCCATTACTCCATCGCCTGTGTCTGAATTAGCGCCACGGCACCCTGCGTCACAGAAGGGCGAGAGGCCCCCCTCCCAGGCCACACGAGGAAGAGTTCCATCCCCTCAATCCTCAAGGTTGGAATTGAAGGTTGAGGAGCATCAACTACCTGCACGTCTTGTTCCAGGCAAGTCAGGTAGCACACCTCAGTCAGATCATTGTCGCCCTCTATGTGCACCTCACCATACCCAGCTTGCCGAATCTCGCCCAGGTACTGCCTGGCCGCCACGCGGGTCTCCCGGTACAGGCGCATCGAGACCTGCATGAACGAAGCCGTGAGCCGCGTCTTTTCTGCTATGCCCTGCGGTGTGATCAGGTAGCGAAGCCGACGCCCTCGCATCTGACGCACCTTGACGTACCCTTTGTTGATCAGACGTTTCAGGTACCAGTTCACGCTGCCCACCGCCACGTCCAAGCGCGCGGCCAGGTCGACTTGCGTCATGTCTGGATTCCCCTCGATCTGTTCCAGTACCCTAAGATCCCGCTCCAACTGCGAGTTCATCGTCATCCCTATCCGTATCTATAATTCAGATGATGAAATTCAACAACTGAATTATACCACGCTTCAGGTCTAAAGTCAAGAGCGGAGAGGCTACCATTTTCCTGAACACACGAACAGAAACCACGGCCATGCGTCAGGCTCACCATAGCAATCTCACATCAGGGGGCACACACCCTCTTCCCCAAGTATTATCATACCACAGTCCCTTGCAGAAGTGTGTTAAAAGTGCGTAAATTCGATAGGAGCAGCACAGCTACTAGAAAGAAGTGCGCGATGTGGAAGAGGACGAGGGTCGGCAGGCCGCTGTCAACCTCAGCTAGGGCCACAACCTCATGATCAATACCGATATTCTATCCCGCTTGAGTTCCTACGTCAAGTTCCCACCGGCCTGCACATCTCCTCACCTGGAATGGTCTTCCAGCAATCTCCTCACCTGTGCCACGATCATATCCAATGCCACCACATTGAACCCGCCTTGTGGGATGATCACATCGGCGTAACGCTTACTGGGCTCTACGAATTCCAGGTGCATGGGCCGCACTGTATCCTGGTACTGGTCAATGACCGAGTGCAGTGAACGCCCACGCTCATTGATGTCCCTTTCCAACCTTCTTATGAAGCGAATGTCTGCCGGCGTATCCACGTAGATCTTGACGTCCATCATGTCGCGCAGAGCTTTGTCCACGAAGACCAGGATACCCTCTACCAAGATAACAGGCTTGGGTTCCAAGCGCCGCGTCTCGGACAGCCTGGTATGGATTCTAAAGTCGTAAACGGGCACATCTATAACGTGGCCGACCAACAGCTCCTGTAAATGGCGGATGAGCAGCTCATTTTCCAGCGAGTCAGGGTGATCGAAGTTCATCACCTGCCGCTCTTCCACCGGAAGATGGCTCAGGTCCCTGTAGTACGAGTCGTGCTGGATAAAAGCTATGCGATCTCGCCCGACACGGTCCAGGATAGCCTGCGAGACAGTGGTCTTGCCGGAGGCCGTTCCCCCAGCCACGCCTATGATAACCCGCTTCTTCTGCTCCATCAACACCCTTCCCTCAATACTACCAAGCCAACCGACTGGCCAGTCCCAACTCCCTCACCAAGTATCCGGCTCCGAACAGAACGAATACAGAGAATGTAAGCGCCACGCTAAGAACCACCCATCGCCAAAGGCCTCCGGCGGTATCCTTCAACCCGCCGTGGAGAAAGAATGCGTAGAGCAAGCCCAGAGACAGATACCAAAGCTCCACGGGGTCCCAGCTCCAACATGCTCCCCACGCCAGGAAGCCGCCGAGGCCTCCCAGCAGGAGAGCCGTGGCTACAGCCACGGTAGCCCATTCAATGGCCACCCTGCCAAGGGCTTCCCCCACTGTTGGATCCAGGTCCCAGTGCGCTCCCCACAAACGTATCCCTTCCCCGACCACCGCCAGAAGGAATATCCCGACCGCTGCCGACACTGCCAGGCTGCTGAGGGAGAAAAGGGGCGCACGGAGTGACAGAGGGACTATCACCGCACGAGGTCCCCCCAAGCCCAGCAAGGCTGCCGCACCGACGAGAATGCCCCCCACTCCCCAGGTTACCTTGACCGCCTTGGCAAGACCGGGCTGACGTGCAGAGAAGCCCGCCACCAAAATATAACCGACGCACATGGCTACGAACCGATCGTGGGAATCCAGCAAGGGGTACGTCCCTGAGTAACCAGGGCGCAGAATGAGAGAGAGAATCAACCCCACAGCCACGAGAATCGGTTCCCACATGGAAATGGTCCGTGGGCGGACTCGTAGGCGTCTCCCGCGAGAAACGCGCATGGACAGAACTCGAGCCATTGCACAAGCCCAAGCTCCCCAGAGAAGCCCGATATATACTATTCGCTGAGTCCCGAACGTCATCCTAGACCCCTCTATCAGGCTCGATCCTCGGGAGCCTCCAGCATACGTCTCGCGTCATCCAGCAGAGACTCGACCCAACCGGACATCTTCTTGCCCCCAACTGTCATACGGACCCGGCTTCCCTTTTTCCGTCCCTCTCCTATGTCCAACCAAACATAGCGAGGAAATAGAACCCTGATCAGGCAGAATCCCGCCAGAGCCAAGAACGCCCCCAGGGCCAACAGGACAAGCCCCGGACTTCGGACAACCAGAATGGCTGCGTAGGACTCGACGACAAGATGGCAAGTCGCGCCGCTCACCTCCAGAGACCCACTGCCTACCATGCTCTGGTCCACTATCGGCTCAGACTCGTTCCCCCGGTACGCCCGAAAGCGCAGGCTGGAATCACGCCGAGCAGGGGCCTGCGCCGGATCGTAGCTAGAGATGTGCAAAGCGATGCCCTGGGAAGGAGCCCCTATCCAAGACTCGTTTTGCTCTTCCCGTAGGAGAATCAATATCTCACGCTGGACGCTCTCACTGGTGCCTAGAGATTCCAGCAGAATCGGCTCGCCGGCAGCATCGCTGGCCGACACACGCACCAACGGCCCCGAAGCCACCTGGTATATCAGCATGCCATCATAGAACACCGGGGCATTGCGGCGCAATGTAATCGTACGGCTCTCTTCTTTGCTTCCCTGTAAGGTCAAGACGCTGTGAAAATGACCTGGGGACGCCACCAAACCATTCTCTGGCCAGGTCTCGTCGAGGCGCACCACCTGGCCGCTATCGTGGGCCAGACGATGCGTCTCTCCGGCTGCCAGGAAGAAAGGTCCTTCCCGCCACGCCCAACTCTGATTCACAACGATTCCCAGCAAGAGCATCAGCAACCCGACATGCAACACCACGGGAGCCATCCAAGCCAAACCGTGTCTCTGCGCGCTGAGGCATCCCGTTCCCTCAGACGACAGGTCATCGTTCAAATGGTAGCCCCGCCCTCTCAGGAGTATCCGCGCTGCTTCAGCTACCTGAACAGGGCTCCTGGTACTCCGCAACTCGGCTTCCGACACATCGTGCAGCAGAGGGGACAACGTATCCGGAGATGGCAATGCGCGCCAGGCACGCCAGCGGAGATCGATCTGCTCTACGCCCACAATGAGTAGATTCAGAGCGGCAAGGGCCCACACTCCTCGATACCAGAGCGCGGAACGGAGATTGAAGAGCCCCAAACGAGATAGCACATCGCCCCAGGAACCATACCTCGGAATAACAGTGGCCAGCCAGCGATGATAGGCCATTGGATCGCCATCAGCTTCTGGGGGAGCTTGAGGAAAGAACGACCCCATGATCGTCGCGACGATCAGGCACGCAAGCCAGACCCGGGTTGTACCAGGCGATGCAAAAAAGCGCCAGAGGACATCCCAGGGATAGCGCCGGAAAAGCTGCCAGGAGGTTCGCCCCCCACTCGACTCAGGTGTATTAATGCCCATAGCAACGAGTATCTTACTTTGGAGGGTTCCGTTTGTCAACTTGCTCCACGAGACCTCGGAGGTTTTCAACCCGGCAACAGTCGTCTACAGTGTAACGTGAAACAGCGTAGAATCCGGTACGCCCCCTGCGCGCCATAAACCCCCGAGTCTTCTCTTGTCTTGAAACCCTTATCAGCAGCACAAATGCAATCGAACCCTTCTTGCCCTACAGCCTCTTACTGAGTACAATAGTGTCACTCATCAACAGTGAGCACTGGGGGCATCACCCATGTCAAAGAAGAACATCGTATCCATATCAGGGTACACCATGCTCTGTCTATGTCTCTCCATTCTGGCAGGGTGTGCTCCCCATGGATCTCCCATCACCGGCCCGACAGTAAGCGATGGCTCCTTGGAGGCTTTCACTCCCGTTGCTGCCCTTGCGCTCCCCACCGCTGTGCGCGCAACTCCAGCAACTAACGAGGATGCGTCTGCGCAGCAGACAGCCTGGCTCCAAATAGCAAAGCTGGGGCCTTACGCCCCTTCCTCCCAGGACCTAGCCGCCATCGTGGAGGCTGCCAAGCGCGAGGGCAAAGTCACCATCTACTCCAATTCCTCTCGCCTGAAGTATGCAGCCGAGGAATTCATGGCACGGTATCCGGAGATCGATGTTGAAACCCTTGACATGGGCACGAAGGATGCCATCCTCACCCTGCGAAACGAACAGATGGCGGGAGAATACCACTGCGACGTCTACTTCGCGGGAGACGCTCCGACGCTGATCCACGAGCTGCTGCCTGGCCACATGGTTTGGACTTTCGTCCCAACCGAGCTACAAGCCGTGATTGCCAACCCCTATCGCGACCCCTTGCTGGTTCAGCGGCTGTCTCTAGACTTCGTGATTTACAATTCCGATACCTACGACGCTCCCCCCATCGACAACTGGTGGGACTTGACTCGCCCTGAATGGGCTGGAAAGGTGGTACTGCAAAACCCCCTACACCACCCTGCCAGGATGTACCTTTTCGTCTCTATGGTGCAACAAGCAGAGAAGATGGCCGAAGCTTACGAGACAGAGTTCGGAGAGCGGATCCAATTGGATGAGGAGTGTCCCAACGCCGGCTACCAATGGATCAAAGCATTCCTGGCCAATGAGCCCACTTACTTGCTGGGAGGAATTGAAATAGCCGAGGCTGTGGGTACTCCCGACCAGTTCGATCCGCCCCTGGGCATTGCCCCCTATGCTCAGCATAGCAAGGTCATCAGACACAACCTCTACTTCGAGCCGCTCTTTGACCTGGCCCCCTGCTCTGGTGTGTCCTTGCCGACCTATCTGGCCATCGCTAACGGCGCTCCTCATCCGAACGCGGCCAAGCTGATGATCCACTGGCTGATGGGAGAACCATCCGAAGAACAAATGGGGGGATTCGCCCCATGGTGGGTCCTCGGAGAGTACTCCCCTCGTAGCGATATCCCTGATCCTGAGCACGCTTATCCCTGGGCCGACCTGGAGTCACGCCTATGGCCACTGGACAGACAGTCTGCGCACGATGATGTTCAGAGCGTGCGCGATTTTTGGGAAAGACATACGCCCTAGTGCACGACGGCATGAAACTTTCGCTGGTTTACGCTCGCCAGGGATCGGCCGATTCCCTTTATGCAGAAAACACGCGGAGCATTCCCGCCGAGTTGCCTGGCTGGCACTGACACCGGCGACTACTATGATATCCGGAATGGAAGAGAGATCCTGAACCTGTCGATAGCACTCGCTGGAATGAAAGGAAACGACACGTGACCAAGCCACACGCTCTCAGAGCCATTCTGTTTGACATGGGGGGTACGCTGGAACACTTCTACTATGATCGCGACATGCGCCTCGCTGCCACTGCCGACCTGGTTCAACTACTTGCTGAGAAAGGGAGCATCGTCTCCCTGACAGTCCCCGAGCTCTATACGCGCATTGAGAGGGGGGTACACCAGTACCGCACCCACCAAGAAATAACCAGTCGTGAGTCGCCACCGGAACGTTTCTGGGCTGACTACCTTCTTTTGGATGTGGGAATCCCAACCAGCAAGATCGAGGCGATGGCCAACGAACTCAGTGACTTCTTCGAGACCAGGTTCTTCCAGCGCAGGATGCGAGATGAAGCCCCAGAAGTACTGAAGGCCCTTCACGAGCGGGGTTTTATCATTGGAATGATCAGCAATACTGTCAGTCGTAGCCAAGTGCCTGCGCACTTGAGCCGTTATGGTATCCGGGAGTATTTCGATCCTATCGTGCTTTCCGTAGACTACGGGTGGCGTAAGCCCGATCCCCGCATCTTCTGGTACACCGCCAATCTTATCGGAGTAGAGCCACACTTATGTTGCTACGTAGGAGATACTGTCTCCCGTGATGTGCTGGGTGCCCGACGGGCTGGATTCGGCCTGGTGGTACAAATCCCATCATTCCTGTCTTCCCAGGTAGACACAGGCGACGAGGGGATTGAACCAGATGCCCACATTAGTGACCTTCGGGAACTCCTGGATATTGTGAAGGAGCCGTACCTTGTCTGAACTCGTTGTCGTAGAATATGGCAAGTGAGGGGAAGTAGAGCCCTGTTCTGAGGCAGAGCATTATCGTCAGCCTCTTGCCATCCTGGGCGGCTTCTCTTTTTCTTTCGCTTGCGGGTATCTAGTGATTCTCGATCTCGGACCGTCCACCAACCGTGGACCGTCAGCACCCAGCCAGCAAGCCACCATTCCAGACATGACTGGAATCGGACAGCGAGGTCAAACCGGAGCCAAGCTATGAAAGAGACTATAGAACATAACAGTTCAGAGAAATCCATCGCTAAGAACATCGGTGCTTCGCGAGGAGTGGTGCGGCGCTGCGAGCCCAGTGACACGTCGCAGGTTCGCTTTCCCGATGGTTCTGTCTACGAAGCCCCCCTCGGCACTCCATTGGAGGAGTTCATTCGCGTCGGCCTGCCCAATGCCACCGCCCCTATTGTCGCCGCCCGGGTCAACGGCAAGCTCAAAGAATTGACCTATCCCATCACAAGAGATGCGGATGTCATTCCCCTCTCCATATCCTCCAGCGATGGCATGCGTATCTACCGGCGCTCCCTCTGCTTCTTGCTGATCACAGCCGTCAACGAGCTATTCCCCGGCACGCGCATCGTCGTGGATCATTCCCTGACCGTGGGGGGGCTCTTCTGTCATGTACTGAAGCGAGAGCCTTTCACGGAAGAAGAGATTCGACAGATCGAGACTCGCATGCACGAGATCGTAGCCGAGGATGCTCCGATTGTCAAGCGGCGCATTCCTCTGAGCGAAGCCATCACAGGCTTCCAGCGCCGAGGTTGGGACGATAAAGTCAGGTTGCTCCGGTACAGAGAGAAGGACTATCTCACCGTCTACACCCTGAGAGGGGAATGGGATTACTTCTACGGCTACATGGTTCCCTCCACGGGCTATCTGGCTCGGTTCCGGCTGCACGACTCCCCACCTGGCTTGGTGCTACAGTTCCCTCTACGGTCGCATCCGACCGAGTTACCCGAGTACCGACACTTCCCAAAGCTAGCGACCATGTTCCGCGAGTACGGCAAATGGCTGAAAATCGTGCAGGTGCGTGACGTAGGGCCCCTGAATGAAGCCATAGAATCCGGACGCATCAGAGAAGTCATTCTCGTCACTGAGGCCCTGCATGAACAGCGCATTGCTCGCATAGCTCAGATTATTGCTGGACAGCACGAACGGGTGCGTTTGGTAGTCATCGCCGGCCCTTCGTCCTCTGGCAAGACAACGTTCTCCAAGCGGCTGGCGATCCAGCTCCTGGCCCATGGTGTCCGCCCATTTCCCCTGGCACTGGACGACTACTTTGTGGATCGGGAAGAGACTCCCCTGGATGAGCACAGAGAGTACGACTTTGAATCGTTGCATGCACTGAATCTGAGCCTGCTCAATGAGCAGGTACTGGCCTTGATGGACGGGCAAGAGGTAACCTTGCCACACTACAATTTTCAGACAGGCAAGGGAGAAATAGGCCAGACTGTCTCTCTCTCGCCCCAACACATCATAATAGCAGAAGGCCTCCACGGTATGAACCCTGCATTGTTGCCTCAAGTGCCTCCCGAGAGGATCTACCGCATCTATGCTTCATGTCTGACCCAGTTGAACATAGATTATCACAACAGGGTCCCCACGACAGATACCCGGCTTCTCCGCCGTATGGTGAGAGATGCTCGAAGCCGAGGTTACTCGGCTCAAGAGACTATTGCACGTTGGGAGAGCGTGCGGCGGGGAGAGGGGCGCAATGTTTTCCCGTTCCAGGAGTACGCGGACATCATGTTCAATTCCGCACTAGTTTATGAGTTGGCTGTACTCAAACCGTTTGCGGAACCGCTACTGCGCCAGGTGGAACCAGGCACCATGGAGTACATTGAAGCTCGTCGGCTGTTGGCCTTCCTTGAGTGGCTGCTTCCCTGTCCACCAGACAGCATCCCTGACAACTCCCTGTTGAGGGAATTCATCGGCGGATCCATACTGGAGAACTACACGCCCTGGTGAGAGGATCGAGGTTCTGAGATATTCACTCATCCTCCCGCAGCGCACTCACCCTCCCGCAGGTTCCCTTTAGCACCGCAGAGAAAGAACCCGGAGACAACCTGCGGGAGGGTTGGCACGCGCGGGAGGGTGGCGTATCCCGTTTCAGTCCACGAACAGAGGGACAAGCTTGAACTGCATCACGTTCACCAGACCCTTGTCGGTCAGCTTGAGAGTGGGGATGACCGGAAGTGCCAGGAAGGAAAGGGTCATGAAAGGATCTTCAAGTGCACTTCCCATTTCAGATACTGCCCCAAGGAGATCCTTCATCGCACGGTTGACCTCCAGGGTGGAACGATCCGACATCAGACCAGCAATTGGAAGAGGGAGGACGGCCAGCGTCTGACCCCGACCTACAGCTACCAGACCGCCGCGCATACGCACGACCTCATTGACCGCAGCCAGCATATCCTCATCGGTTACGCCCGCAACGATTATGTTGTGAGAATCATGAGCCACAGAGGAAGCGATTGCGCCCCATTTCAGGCCTAGCCCCTTCACCAGGCCCAGCCCCATATTGCCCGAGGCCAGGTGTCGCTCGATAACAGCCATCTTGAGGATATCCCTCTCAACATCAGGCACCACGATACCACCCTCGACTCTTGGCTCCTCGATCACCTGTTCAGTGATCAATTGGCGCGGGACGATCCCGATGATCCTGGCACGCTTTCCCTCGGCCTTAATTCGGAAATCCTTGATCTGCAAGGGGGCCACATTCATGGAACTGCGCAAGGTGATGGAAGAGGGTCGCCGCCTGGATAGCATAGAGCCATCTTTGGCAACCAGCTCTCCTCCCCGGAAGACCATCTCGATATTGAAATCCTGAAGGTTGTCAAATACTATCAAGTCTGCCCGACGCCCCGGAGCAATGCCCCCATTGTCTCTTAACCCGAAGTATTCGGCCGGGTTCAGAGTGGCCATCTGGATGGCGGTCATGGGATCAAGTCCCAGGGAGATGGCTGTACGTACCATGTAATCAATGTGACCATCATCGATCAGATCGGCGGGATGACGATCGTCGGTGGCGAACATGCACCGGCGGGCATTCTTCGATGTAACAAGGGGCAGAAGCTCTCGCAGGTTGCGGGCCGCTGTACCTTCACGAATCATGATGTGCATGCCTAACCGCAACTTCTCCAGGGCCTCACTCACAGTAGTGCACTCGTGATCGGATCCGATGCCAGCAGCGACGTAAGCCGCCAGGTCCCGGCCCGACAATCCTGGCGCATGGCCATCAATACGCTTGCCCTCGGCAACTTTCAGCTTGGCCAGAACATGGGGATCACGAAACAGCACTCCGGGATAGTTCATCATCTCACCCAGTCCAACGACCCACTTCTCTCGCAGCAAAGGCGCGATATCAGTCGCTGTCAGGGCAGCGCCCGTCGTCTCCAGATGAGTCGCAGGCACACATGAGGGGATCATAACGTGTACACTAAGAGGATTGTCCTTGCTCGACTCCAACATGAACCGGATGCCGTTCAATCCCAGCACATTGGCGATCTCGTGGGGATCTATAATCACCGTGGTTGTTCCATGAGGAACCACGGTGCGAGCATACTCGGGGACAGACACCATGGAGCTCTCGATGTGAACGTGAGCATCAATTAGGCCCGGTGCGACGTAGCGGCCATCAAGATCAATGACTCTCTTTGCGCGATACTGGCCAAGCCCCACTACTCTGGTATGCGAAATAGCTACGTTAGTGCGGTGGATGTCCCCGGAGAAGACATTTACCACCTGGGCGTTCTTCAGCAGAAGATCGACCTCCACCTCACCTCGGGCTACCTGAATGACCTCTTCAAGAAGCATCGGCGCTCCTCCTTCAACTTTTCGCAATTATATCATGTTGTTACCTTCCTGGCAACAACCACACACGTCCGTCATTTCCCCCTCCTGCTATTCATTTGCGTTAGCACCCAATAACGGCTCCTCTGGACTGTGCGTTCTGCTTTGTTCAGGCCGCTGCACTTTCCGATCCCCTCGCAGGAAGAACAATGCACCATCCTACGACAAAGCCCTGGGCCCAGTTTAGCGGTGCGGGCCCAGGGCTATTAGACTATAGAGAGGGGATGTCCTCTATCCTTTGTTTATGAGAGCAAGGTGGCGAGCGCGCAACTCCTTCATAACTACTGCAGGAACCGACACCTGACCCAACCCAATCCCAGGTGTCACGGACGGACCATGGTAGTCGCTGCCGCCGGTGGCTATCAACCCATGCCGCCGCGCTTCAGAGGCTATCACGCGGCTATCCTCCACCGAATACCCACTGTAGTAAGTCTCCAGCCCCGCCAGCCCGGCACTGAGCAACCCGGGCAGGATAGGTAAGACCCCCAGAGGATGTGCCAGGACGGGCACCCCGCCCGCAGACGAGATCAGTTCTATGGCTTCCTCCGGAGCCAGCCGAGGCCGCTGAACGTATCCAGGCCTCCCCCGGCCAAGATAGTCGTCAAATGCCTCTCTTATCGTGGAAACGTATCCCTGTTCCACCATAGCCTCAGCTATGTGAGGACGCCCAATGAGACTGCCTCCCGCAATCTCGAGCAAGCGATCCCATTTCAGGGGCATTCTCAGAGCAGCGAGCTCCTCCAGCACCCGACGAGCCCGCCACTCGCGGGAATGGCACAACTTCGTGAGCTCCGCCAAGAGGGATTCGTTACGATGGTCGATATAATATCCCAGAATGTGGATGCTCTGGTCCTTCGATTTCGCATTAATCTCCACACCTGGGATAACCTCCAGACCACTTCTCTGGGCAGCTTCCATGGCCTCGTCAATGCCACCAACCGTGTCATGATCAGTAATAGCAATGACCTCCAGCCCCAAAGAACATGCCATTTCTACGATTTCGGCAGGGGCATACTCTCCATCAGAAGCCGTCGAATGGATATGAAGGTCTATCCTAGAAATCATCTAATCTCGACAGTCAATTTGATTGCCGTTCTCTCCTGGTCACCGATCATCACCTCTGTGAAGGCAGGGATACAGATCACATCGATGCCATCCAGGGCAAGATAACCCCGAGCGATGGCCACAGCCTTAACAGCCTGGTTCACTGCCCCCGCCCCGATAGCCTGCACCTCCGCCCGACCACTTTCACGAACTACCCCCGCGATGGCTCCGGCTACTGATGTAGACCTTGACTTAGCGGCTACTTTCAAGACTTCCATGCTTCTCCGCCTCCTTGTGCCGTCTACGCTGCACCCTGCCCTCGCGACGGCTCAGAGCTAAGACGCCGAATTCAATGCTATCGAAGTAGTAAACTACCTGCCAGGATCTCGCCAGAAGTCTCCGTCCAATTGTTGGTCCAGCACCCTCCTCTCTCGCGCTTTTTCCTCGACTACTTGGCATACTCCACGGCCCGTGTTTCGCGTATGACGGTAACAGTGATACGACCGGGATACTCCAGATTTGATTCCACGCTCTTCGCAATGTCCCTCGAGAGCTTGACCGCAGAGGCATCGTCAACTTGATTCGGGTTCACGATAATTCGAATCTCTCGACCAGCCTGGATGGCATACGATTTGTCCACCCCATCGAAAGATGCGGCGATGTCTTCGAGAGCCTTGATGCGTTTAACATAGCGTTCAAGACTCTCCCGACGCGCACCAGGTCGAGCTCCAGAAATGGCATCTGCCGCCTGAACCAGAATGGCTTCCACGGTCTGAGGCTCTTCCTCGCTATGGTGAGCAGCAATAGCATTCACGACTTTCGCAGACATGCGGTGGCTTTTGGCCAGATCGGCACCGATCAGGGCGTGAGGTCCTTCCACTTCATGATCCACGCCCTTACCGATATCGTGCAATAGTCCTGCCAACTTGGCCATCTTGACGTTGGCCTTCAGCTCTGCAGCCATAATAGCAGCAAGGTGCGCCGTCTCGATGGAGTGCTGGAGGACGTTTTGACCGTAGCTGGTTCGGTATCGCAATCGGCCAAGTAGCTTGATAAGCTCCGGATGCAGACCATGAACACCGAGTTCATAAACCGTCTTCTCACCCTCCTCGCGGATGATCTGATCTACCTGCTGCTGAGCCTTCTCGACCACATTCTCAATCCGCGCTGGATGGATTCGTCCATCCAGGATAAGCTTGGCCAAGGCTACTCTGGCCACTTCTCGGCGAACCGGGTCGAAACTGGAGATGATAATTGCCTCGGGAGTATCATCCACTATCAGGTCCACCCCAGTGGCTTGCTCAATGGCCCTGATATTGCGGCCCCCGCGGCCGATGATACGTCCTTTCATTTCATCATTGGGCAGTGGGACTGCAGAGACCGTTACCTCTGCGACCTGATCTGAAGCGATACGTTGGATAGAAAGGGTCACGATCTCTCGGGCCCTGCGATCAGCCTCCTCCTTGGCCTCAGCCTCCACTTCCCGGATCATGCGCGCCATGGCCTGACGCGTATCAGCTTCCACCTCTTTGAGGAGCAATGCCTTGGCCTCCTCTGTATTGAGACCAGCGATGCGTTCCAATTCATCCCTTTGCTCCTGCTGAAGCTCCCCTATCTTCGCTCGTTCTCGTTCTAGCTGCTTGTGGCTGGCCTCGATCTGACGCTCCCTGTTATCGAGCCCATCCGCCTTCTGTTCGATCCCCTCCCGCCGACGGTGGAGGCGCTGCTCCTCTGTCCGTAGTTCCGCCCTTAGCTGCTTGGCTTCCTTCTCTGCCTCGTCAGTGATCCTTAGGGCAGCATCTCTCGCCACCAGCTCAATCTCCTTATGCTTGTTCTGTGCCTCAGCAAGTAGACGCTCGGCCTTCGCCTCCACTGATTGTGCTCTGGCGGCCGCTCGTGCCTGTTTCACCAGATAGCCAAGAATGAAACTAAGAATTCCGATAACAACATTCGTAACTACAAACAGAACCGGGTTGTTCCCCATAGTACTACTATCCTTTCCTCACATCTATGTCATCTTCGGGTAAGCCCGAAGGCTAGTGGCCGAGGCTCCTATCCTCAGCGGCTTCTCCGAACTCATCCCATAGGTGATCTACCACCGACCGGATGACGCCATAGGAGAAACCTCGGCGTTTCAAGAAATCGCCTATTCGGCGCTGGAAGGCTCGGCGATCAAGGTGAGCCAGCCGTCCAGCTCGGCGCATTGCAGCCCGATAGGCACTATTTGCAAAATCCATCCCTTCCAACGCTTCGGCAATCGTGTCGTCGGTGATACCTTTCTGCCGTAGTTCATAGCGTAAACCCCAAGATCCACGAGGCCTAAAAGTCTCGCGGTTCTCTACCCATGATCGGGCAAAGGCCACATCATCCAGCAACCCGGCCCCGAGCAGGCGAGAACTCACCTCGGCAATGATCTCTGGGTCAGTCTCCTTACCTCTCAGATACTTCTCGACTTCGAAACGACTTCTTGGCCTGAAACTGAGAAAGTGCAAAGACCGATTATGGGCTATCTCGAAGGTATCAGCATGTTTCAGATCTGTGATAGCTTCATCACTAAGCTCCTGTCCCACCTTCAGGGACAGTCCTACTATCGCCTGCACGCTGAAGCTGTATGTGCCATCCAGATAGACGTTGACCCGATTTTTCCTCTTCTTCTGTGCCTGCAGCTTCGTGATCTTGGGCACTTTATGTCCCTGCCTGGCCATGGCCCAAAAGCAAAAGGAGGCCGTGGTCAGTAAGCCACAGCCTCCCAATGTGATCCTGTGCGCCCAATGCGTTTACTCATCCCTTCGCAGCATGGCTACATCTAGATACCTTTTGTTACATCTAGTCGTCTCCAAAGTAGAGACCAGGAACGATAGCCAAGACCTCGAAGCGCCCCCTTCGATCGGCCCGCCGAATTGTGGCGGCCTCGCGAAGAGGAACGATAGGGAACTAAGTCCCCATGGGACGATACCCATAGGTGCATATCACTGACTGTGGCGCTGTCCGTATAACAGGTCGTGTCTGTCATTCTCGTATCGGGGGAATGTATAGCTTCCCTGGCGACACTGATAGTTCGGATAGTTCGACACATGAAAGAAATCAAGATGAGCTGCGATGATGAGAGTCTCTCTAGCTTCTCTACTGCTAGGCCAAGAGAAACTCCCCGGAAACACCAACTAATCTTCGTCCTTGCCTTTATCACCCGCCTCTGCCAAATTCGCTACAGCCTTGACGGGCAAACCGTAAGCCTCGCGCACTCGTCTCTCGATGTCGTCCAGCAACTCCCCGTCTTCTCTGAGTAAGTTCTTGACGCTCTCTCTCCCCTGCCCCAGACGAGTCTCTCCGTACGAGTAGTATGATCCGCGTTTCTCAACGATATCTAACTCCACGGCTGCGTCCAGGACGCCGCCCTCCCTGGAGATGCCCCGATCATACATGATATCGAATTCGGCCTTCCTGAAAGGTGGGGCAACCTTGTTCTTCTTGACCCAGACCCGAGTGCGGTTGCCTATCACCTCATTGCCCTGCTTGATAGCCTCCATGCGCCTGATGTCGAGGCGTACGGCAGCGTAGAACTTCAGGGCTTTACCTCCCGATGTAGTTTCGGGATTGCCAAAGAAAACGCCGATCTTCTGCCGCAACTGGTTGGTGAAGAGCACCGCTGTATTGGATCGTTTAATGACCCCTACCAGCTTTCGTAGCGCCTGGGACATCAATCGCGCTTGCAGACCCATGTGGGCGTCGCCCATATCGCCCTCGATCTCGGCGCGCGGAACCAGAGCCGCCACGGAGTCAATCACGACTATGTCCACGGCTCCGCTCCGCACCAACGCTTCAGCGATCTCCAGCGCTTGCTCAGCGTTGTCCGGCTGCGAGATATACAGGTTGTCAATATCTACCCCACACTTGGCTGCATACTCAGGATCCAGAGCATGCTCCGCGTCAATGAACGCGGCCACCCCACCGGCTTTCTGCGCTTCCGCGATGACGTGCTGAGCCAGCGTGGTCTTGCCCGAGGATTCCGGGCCATATACTTCCGTTATTCTCCCCTTGGGGATGCCTCCGATTCCCAGAGCAGCATCCAGGGCAATAGATCCCGTGGAAATTGCCTGGGTCGTCAGATCGAGACCCTCACCAAGCTTCATTATCGCCCCATCCCCAAACCGCTTCCGCAGTTGGACGATGGTCGTATCCAGGGCCTTTTCCTTACCTTTTGTCTCTGCCATCTTCATTCCTTCCTTTCGTCGACTGTGCCTTCATATAGTTTACACCAAGAAACGTGAAAAGGCAAGTAGTAGTTCTGAAATTCAAGGCGCTTGCCAATTCCCCCGAGATGTGGTATCCTGGGCGCGTTCAGTTAGCGACGGCAGAACTGCTATGAGATAGAGATAAAGGAGGAATGTGCAGAATGGACAAGAAGATCGCTAGTTTGCAGAGAAACATCACCAAAAAGAACCTCGTTGTGTTGGTGAGCAGCATCTTGCTCATCGCATCCCTGGTTACAGCCGTATCCGTGGGCGCGAACCCGTTGCGAGACGAGGGCACGGGCACGACGGCAGAGGGGATCTCCGGTGAGGAGTTGACCCTGACCAGTGTATCCCCGGTCATCAACTACCAGGGACGCCTGCTTCGTGATGAGCAACCCGTTGATGGCGTTGAGACAATCATCTTCCGATTGTATGACGCCCAGTACGGCGGCGTCAGGTACTGGGAGGAGAACGCTGGCTCAGTTACCGTGAACAACGGCCTCTTCGCCCATGCTCTAGGAAGCATCACAACTCTGCCCATACAATCGTTTGACCGCGAACTATGGCTAGAAACCCAGGTCGGAAGCGTTATCCTCCCACGCCAGAGGCTCGCGGGGGCAGCCTATGCCCTTAGCCTGGTGCCAGGAGGGAAGATCACGGGCACAGAGACCAATACAGCTGCCCTCACAGTTGAAAACACAGCCACGTCTGGGACAGCCCTTTCGGCAGTCAGTGCCAGCAATGCGCCTGCCATCAAAGCCACCAACAACGCCGGCGGACCGGTCATCGCTGGCTACGGCCTTGGCGGTGATTCAAAGTTTGAAGTCAGCAACAACGGTGATATCATCTACGATGGAGCCCTACAAGGAGCCTTCCCACGCCCCGCCTATGATAGTGGATGGATCTCTATCAACAAGAATCAAGACAAGGAATTGTTTCATTGGCTTGGAGGGAGCATCGACAGTTATGTCGTGGACCTCACCTTCTGGGACGATGATGCTGAGATCGCAAAGCATGGCTATAACGGCTACGGCTTGGGGGCATTCCGGCGACCAGGTGAGCTGTACGGGAGCGGCGCTTTCTGGCATAAGCTCACCCCGCAGAGCATCGTCGTCAAACGTAAAGCGGAGGATGATTGGGTGGACAAATTCCGGGTGCGCATATGGGTGATCAAGTAGCCAGCAAGCCAAGGGAGAACGTCATCATGCTCCCAAAGGAGGATAGCAAACGATGAAGCTACGCACAGTAGCCATGATAGGGGTCTTCCTCGGTGGCCTGCTGGTGGTCGGAATGGTCATGGCTGAAGAAGTCCTTGATTTGGGCCTTGATCTGACCTGGTTTCACATTGGCAGCGGAGGGCAACGGATCGAAGGAGACAACCTTTCTTTGGACAACAGCATCGGCCAGAGTGTCAATCAGACAATACAAGGTGGAGGTATAGAGCTGCAATCAGGCTTCCTCTTTGGGCTAGACACTCCTCACTACGCGCTCAATGTGGTGCACAAGCACATGCTGGTACAACAGGGCAACCCGGTCTCCTACGATCTTGTCCTGTCCTCTCGCCCGGGCTCGACCACCACCTTTGTCTTCGACGCATCAGGTCTTCCTGCGGGAGCCACATCGAGTTTCGATCCGGACACCCTTCCTGGTTCCGGCTCTTCCCGCCTCACGATCCAGACCTCTCCCGATACCCCTCCGGGCAGGCACATCCTCACCATCACAGCCACGGGAGGGACCTCGGAATTGACAGAGGAGATCGTCCTCGTTGTAGCAGAGGAGGTACGTACCCAACGCCTGCCTCTGATGTTTAAGACACACTGACATCGCTCTTGCTTACCTGGGAGCGCCCTGATCAATCCGGGACACAGGGTTTCTTGGAGAGAATCCTGGTTGCGGGGTGCGGTTCTGGATAAGAAGTGCTAAGACGAGAGGGGCGTTCCGGTCGGACGCGCATCCGACCGGAACGCCCCTCTTGCTGAGTTCCCTGCCTGGCGACGACCTCCTGACCACCGGACACGGCAAGCAGCGCCCCTACCTTCTCGTTGGGTGAGGTCTCCCTACCTGCCCGTTGGGTGAGGTCTCCCTACCTGCCCGTTGGGGGAGGTCTCCCTACCTGCCCGTTGGGTGAGGTCTCCCTACCTGCCCGTTGGGTGAGGTCTCCCTACCTGCCCGTTGGGGGA